>NZ_JAOSHO010000180.1 GCF_025917275.1 Pseudomonas agronomica
CGGTCCAGCCGCTCTGGTTCATGGCGATGGGCTGGTTGACCGGCACCGCGTTGGCGGTTTTCGGCGTGGCGGCCTGGGTCAGTGCCGCCAAGCGATTGGCAAAGTCATCGACGCGAGTATCGCTGGAGGCGGCGGTCAGGTCCTTGAGGCCTTCGCTGATCAAGCCACTGAACGCCTTGTCGCCACCCTGGCTGCCGGCACCGGTGCTGTCCTGGTCGGCTTGCACGGTGAGCATACTGGCCATGCCGGCTGCGAAAGTCTGGGCCGAAGTCGGTTCGCCATCAGGTGAAGCCGCCGGAGCGGCCTTGGGCTGCGCCTGGCTGGAAGCCGACACATGACCGCCCTGCTCCATCGCCAACCGCAAGGCTGGCAGCGCGTCGAGGGGGTCAGCTTGCGGATCGAACTCAGGATCAGTCACAGGCGCCGGGGCGTTGGCCACCACCGTCGGAACAACAGCAGCCGCCACCGCAGCAGTGACTTGAGCATCGGTCGCGCTCACCACGGGGGCGGGCTGGACCTCGGCAGCGGCCACCGGAACGACCGGCAACAGAGCAGGATCAAGCGTTGGGTCGACAGGCGCGGCGTCCGCTACGGGCGTCTCGGCCGCGTCGGTATCGTCATCCTGGGCAGTCTTGTCGTCGGCAGCGGCCGGCTTGTCGGCGGGCAAGGGTTTGCCGCTATCGGCAACCACCGGCTCCGGAGCGGCAGCCGTATCGCTGTCGGCATCCTTCTTGACGGAGGTGTCCGGGGTCTTGTCGCGCCCCGGCTTTACCGATGGTTCAGGGACCGTCGGTGATTTGACGGGGGCTTGCTTGGCGAAGACCTGAGCGAAGCTGGAGGCTTTATCTCCGGCTTCCGGGCCCGCTGCCAGGGGATTGACGGCGGCCTGCGGCTTGGCCGGGGCAGTGGCCTGCAGGAGTGTATTGGGCGTAACAGGCATAAAATGGTCTCCGCTGCACTGGAATCATAGATGCAGTCGAGACAGGACAATGCAAAGGACGGGCCAACGCGCCGGACGACATCGCTTCAGCAGTGAAAGCCTTCACGCTCTTCCCGGCAAAGCGTGCGGACGAAGGCAAACTCGCTGTCGATTTCATTGACCAGTTTTTCGATACCACCCAGCGACGGCTGTTTGGCGCGTTGCTCCAGCTCACCACACAGCTCAGCCAGGCGCAGGGCACCCATGTTGCTGCTGCTGCCCTTGAAGCTGTGGGCCGTGGCGCTCAGCTTTTCGGCGTCCCTGGCTTCATGCAGCACACGCAGGCGTGCCTCGGAATCCTCGAGGAAAGTATCCAGCAATTCCGGATACCCCTCCTCCATGACTTCCCTCAACGTGCTGAGCACGTCGCGATCGAGATGAATTTCACTCACTTGCTCGCTCCCTGATCAAGAATGGCTCCGATTATGCCAGAGCCTCCCAGAAAAACTCCACGCGCGCACTACGACCATCGTCGGACCAGGAGGCCCGTTGGCATAGCTGACGCACCAGGCTCACTCCACGCCCTGATAATCGGTCGCGATCCACCGGTCGCGCCATTACCTTGGCAACATCGAAGCCCTTGCCGCTGTCCTCGACTTCTATGACCAGACAGCCACCGTCACCATGAGGGGTGACGTGCAAATGCACGCGCACATGGCCATCGCTCAACGCGTCCAGGCGCTCGTTGCGCTCACGGTAGTAACGGGCAAAACCCGTCGCATCGCGCTTGAGGCTGGAGTCCAACCCCAACACCCCATGTTCGAGGGCGTTGGAATACAGCTCCGACAGCACGCTGTAAAGGGCGCCACTGTGTGCCCTGAGCCCATGAACCTCCAGCAGCAATTGCAAAAGATAGGGCATCGGGTTGAACCGCTTGAGCGTCTGCGCCCTGAATTCAAAGCTCACCGACCAGTCCAGCGGACTGGATTGGCCGCTATCGGAATAGACCGGAGGCGGCGGATTGAGTTGCGTCGGCGCGACGAGGCGCACCTCGATCATGCTGAAGTCGTCACGGGCCTCGCCGCGAAAATCCTGCAGGGCTTGCTGGATATCCTCGAACAGGCGGTCGGGCTCACGGTTGGCCGAAAAGACCTGCTGCAACCGCTCGACGCCAAACGGCTGGTCGTCGCGGTCACTGGTCTCGATCACGCCATCAGACAGCAGGAACACCCGATCGCCCACCGACATCGGGTGGACTTCGGTGCGGTCGTCAAACAACTGAGGCGTCAGCACACCCAGCGGCAAATGGCGCGCCGGTAACGGTGTGCGTACGCCAGTGAGGCTGTCGTGCAGATAACCGTCGGGCATGCCACCGTTCCAGATCTCCACGGTGCAACGCTGGAAACTCAGGCACAACAGCGTCGCGCAACAGAACATGTCCACCGGCAGGATGCGCTTGAGCTTGGCATTCATCTCCCGAAGAATCTGCGCCAGGCCGTAGCCCTTGGCGGTCATCCCGTAGAACACCTCCGCCAGCGGCATCGCCCCCACCGCCGCCGGCAATCCGTGGCCGGTGAAGTCGCCAAGCAGGATATGCATGTCGCCCGCCGGGTTGAACGCGGCCAACAGCAGATCGCCATTGAACAAGGCGTAGGGCGATTGCAGGTAACGGATGTTCGGCGCGCTCAGGCAACCGGAGTGGGCAATCTTGTCGAATACCGCCTTGGCGACCCGCTGCTCATTGAGCAGGTAGTCGTGGTGCCGGGCGATCTGGTCGCGCTGCTCTACCACCGTGGCCTGCAGCCGACGCAAACGGTCCATCGCCTTGATCTTGGCGGCCAGGATCACTTGGTTATAGGGTTTTGCCAGGAAGTCGTCACCGCCAGCTTCCAGGCAGCGAGCCAGCCCTTCGCTTTCGGTCAACGAGGTAAGGAAGATGATCGGGACCAGTTGATCCCCGGCCAACTGCTTGATCTTCTGCGCCGCTTCAAAGCCATCCATGACCGGCATCATTGCATCCATCAACACAAGGTGCGGACGCTGTTGCAGATAGACCTCGACCGCCTCGGCACCGTCAGCCGCGGTGAGCACGTG
This sequence comes from Pseudomonas agronomica, assembly GCF_025917275.1. Classification (GTDB taxonomy): domain Bacteria; phylum Pseudomonadota; class Gammaproteobacteria; order Pseudomonadales; family Pseudomonadaceae; genus Aquipseudomonas; species Aquipseudomonas agronomica. The sequence continues at coordinate 3,014 of NZ_JAOSHO010000180.1, forward strand.
ATGGCCCTGGCGACGGACAATGGTCGACAACAGCAGTCGATCAGCGGCACTGTCTTCGGCAATCAGGATCGTCAGCGGCTCCGGCGACGATTGCATGGCGATCAACTGATGTCGAACAGCTTGTCGAAATTGGAGATCGCGAGGATTTTCTTGACGTCGCTGCTGCTGTTGACGACGCGGATATCCGATTCGTCGCCACCGGCATGATCACGCAACAGCAGGAGCATGCCCAAGGCAGAACTGTCGAGATAAGTGGCTTCTTTCAGATCCACAACGATGGACTCGGGTTTCGTGTTGAGCTTTTCATAAGACTCACGAAACTCCTGGTGCCGGCCAAAATCGAAGCGGCCCTTGATCGAGATCGTCAGCTTTTGCCCATCCGGGGATACTTCGGTAATGACAGACATATTCACTTCCTTGTCATGGACATACGTGTACAAGGTTTAGCACTTGGTAGAGGTATGAGCAAGGTTTCAAATCACCCACCCGACAAAACTCTACCGCCGTTATCAATATGGATCCTGGCGCGGCAAGCGCTGGGACAATTCATCCAGCAGTTTCTGCTCACGCTTGTCCTCCAACTGCCGCGCCTCGTCGATGTAGCGCTGTACAAGTTTGCGCAACCCTTCGACGCGGGCGAACGCCTCTTGCCAGCTCTGGCGGGCCTTCTCCAGGTTGTTCTGGTGCCAGACCAGGCTCTGGCGCTGCTGGTCGATGGCCGTGCCCAACTGCGCGAGGAATCCCTGGTAGCCCAGTAGCCACTGCCCGGAAACGCCATGGCTGCCTCGGGCGATCCACTGCTCCTGGTATTCGAGGCGAAAATTCTCCAGGTCCGCCAGCTTGCTTTCGGCAACGGCCACTTGCCCCTGGAAATATGCCAGTCGCTGGACAGCGGTTTTCTCAGCCTTTTCCGCCATGTCCACCACTGGCGCCAGGCGCGCCGCACGACTCGTGGCCATGACCGGTTACGTGCCGGAAACAGGGGCGAAAATGGTTTGCAGGTGCGCTTCGCTGGCGCCCATGCCGATGCTGTCGTTCAGCGCCTGGCGCAGATACACCGCCATGGACGGATACAGGTTGATCGCCGTGTCGGTTTCACGATCCCCGCCAGGCACATACGCTCCGACGCTGATCAGGTCACGACTTTGCTGGTAACGGGACCAATACTGCTTGAATTGTTGGGCGCGCTTCATGTGCTCGGCGCTAATGACCGACGGCATGACCCGGCTGATCGACGCTTCGATGTCGATGGCAGGGTAATGCCCCTCCTCGGCCAGGCGTCGGGACAACACGATGTGGCCGTCGAGCACGCCTCGGGCCGAGTCGGCGATCGGGTCTTGTTGGTCGTCACCCTCGGACAGCACGGTGTAGAAAGCGGTGATGGAGCCGCCGCCCTTCTCCGCGTTACCGGCACGCTCCACCAGCTTCGGCAGCTTGGCGAACACTGAAGGCGGATAACCCTTGGTCGCCGGAGGCTCGCCGATGGCCAGGGCGATTTCCCGCTGGGCCTGGGCGAAGCGGGTCAGCGAGTCCATCAGCAACAGGACGTTCTTGCCCTTGTCGCGGAAATATTCGGCGATGCGCGTGCAATACATCGCAGCGCGCAGGCGCATCAGCGGCGCATCGTCCGCCGGCGAAGCGACGACAACGGAGCGCTTGAGCCCTTCCTCGCCGAGGATGTGCTCGATAAATTCCTTCACCTCGCGGCCCCGCTCGCCGATCAGCCCCACCACGATGATGTCGGCCTCGGTAAAGCGAGTCATCATGCCCAGCAGCACACTCTTGCCCACGCCGGTACCGGCGAACAGGCCCAGGCGCTGGCCGCGGCCGACGGTCAACAAGCCGTTGATGCAACGAATGCCCACATCCAGCGGCACGCTGATGGGGTCGCGCTTGAGCGGGTTGATCGTCGGGCCGTCCATCGGCACCCAATCCTCGGCCTTCATGCCGCCCTTGCCGTCCAGCGCCCGACCAGCGCCGTCCAGCACGCGACCGAGCATACTCATGCCCATGGGCAGGCGGCCGGTATCGGCCAACGGCACCACACGGGCACCCGGGGCAATGCCGGCGACACTGCCGACCGGCATCAGGAATACCTTGCTACCGGAAAAACCCATGACCTCGGCTTCCACCTGCACCGGGTGATAGCTGTCGTCATTGATCACCAGGCAGCGACTGCCCATTGCCGCACGCAATCCTTCGGCTTCGAGGGTCAGGCCGACCATGCGCAACAGGCGACCTTCCAGGATCGGTTGGCCGGCCAGTTCGGTGGCCTCGGCGTAGCTGCCCAGGCGCTTGCCGAAGCTGGTTCGCTCAAGGCGCATCGTGGCCTACCACTTCAGGTGTGATCGGTTCGCCGCTGTCGGGATCGACAATGACGGCCGGCTTGGGTTCGTCCGGCAACTCCAGGCTCAAGTCGGCGGGGGCCGGGTGCAAAGCCTGTTCGTGCAGTTGGTCGAACAGCTTGGCCATGATCTGGCTGATGCGGGTCTCGACGGTAGCGTCGATGCGGCTGTGCTCGGTTTCCACGCGGCAACCGCCCGGCAACAAGGTTTCATCCTCGACGATGCGCCAGGTTTCCTCGTGGCGCTCGCGCAAAGCCTTGACCAGTTCGAAGTCCTGGGGGTTGATGTACAGCCGCACGTTGCCCACGCCCAGCGGCAACAGCTTGAGGGCTTCGCGCATGACGTGTTCGATCTGGCTCGAATCGATGGCCAGCTCGCGCTGGATCACTTGCCGGGCGATGTGCTGCACCAGCCCGACCAATGACTTTTCGATCTGCGTGTCCTGCTCGGCAATGGGCTCGAACAGGTTGAGCATCAGCGATTCCAATGCGCGCAGCTTGGCCGTCAGCGCCACGTCGGCTTCCTGACGGACCTTGATCGTGGTGCTGTGGAAACCTTCTTTTTCGCCAATGGCGAAGCCTTCGTTGTAGGCCTCCTGGCGAATGCTTTCGACCTCTTCGAGGGTCAGCGGCTGGACTTCCTCCAGCGGCACCTCTTCCATCTCCGGCAGTTCTTCCACCGGTTCCGGCTCGGGCTCGGGCACATGAGGGTCGAAGCTGGGCAGCGACCAGACGTCGAAACCACCGACGTCACGGGCGCGGATCAGGTCGCTGGGTGAACCATCACTCTTGGCAGACATAACGACCTTAGATCATCTCTTCGCCGCCCTTGCCACCGAGCACGATTTCTCCGGCTTCGGCCATACGGCGGGCGATGGTGAGGATTTCCTTCTGTGCAGTTTCCACGTCGCTGACACGCACCGGGCCCTTGGCCTCGAGGTCGTCGCGCAACAGTTCGGCCGCCCGTTTGGACATGTTCTTGAAGATCTTTTCCTTGACGCCTTCGTCCGAACCCTTGAGGGCCAGGACCAGCACGTCGGAGGACACTTCGCGCAACAGTGCCTGGATGCCACGATCGTCGACATCGGCCAGGTTGTTGAACACGAACATGAGGTCTTCGATCTGACCGGACAGGTCTTCGTCGACTTCGCGGATCGAGTCCATCAATTGACCTTCGATCGAACTGTCGAGGAAGTTCATGATGTCCGCCGCGCGCTTGATACCACCCAAGGTGGTGCGCGAAGCATTGGAGTTGCCCGAGAACTGCTTCTCGAGGATCTGGTTCAATTCCTTCAGCGCCGCCGGCTGCACGGTGTTCAGCGACGACACGCGCAGGATGATATCGAGGCGCACCTTATGGTCGAAGTTGCCCAGCACTTCGCCTGCCTGGTCCGGGTCGAGGTACGCCACCACGATCGCCTGGATCTGGGGGTGCTCGTAACGGATCACGTCAGCAACGGCGCGTGGCTCCATCCACTTCAGGCTGTCCAGGCCGCTGGTGTTGCCACCCAGCAGGATCCGGTCGATCAGGCCGTTGGCCTTGTCCTCGCCCAGGGCCTGGGTGAGCATCTTGCGCACATAGTCGTCGGAACCGACGCCCAGGCTGGTCTGGTCGCCGACGATGTCGACGAACTCGCTCATGACCTGCTCGACCTGCTCGCGGTGCACGTTGCCCATCTGGGCCATGGCCACGCCGACGCGCTGGACCTCCTTGGGCCCCATGTGACGCAGCACTTGGGCGGCGTCGGTCGACCCCAGGGACAGCAGCAAGATCGCGGCTTTGTCGACCCGGGACAATTTGGCAACAGCGGCTCGATTATCACTCATCTGCGTTAATCCACTCTTTCACGACCTGGGCCACACGACCCGGATCTTCTGCCACCAGACTCTTGATGGCGTTCAACTGAGCGTCATAGCCTTCGCTCGGGCTTGGCAGCAGGATGCTCTGCGGCCCGCCGAGGCTGACGCGATCGTTGGCCAATTCGCCATCCAGGCCGCCCATGCCTCCCAGCTCTACATCACCCAAGCCAGCCAACTGCTTGTTCTTGCCGCCACCGGTGATGTTGTTGAGCACCGGACGCAACACACCGAACACCAGTATCAGGATGAACAGCACACCCAATACTTGCTTGACCACATCCCAGAACCAGGGTTGCGAATAAAACGGAATGTCGGCGATTTCTTCACCGCGCTCCAGGGAGAACGGCACGTTGATCACGCTGACGCTGTCGCCACGGCTGGCGTCGAAACCGACGGCGTCCTGCACCAGGCGTGTGAAGCGCGCCAATTCGTCGGCGCTCCACGGCGCACGGCTGGTTTCGCCGTTGGCCGGGTTGATCTTGACCTGATCGTCCACCACCACGGCGACCGACAAGCGATTCAAACGGCCCTGCTGCTGCTTGGTGTGGCTGATGGAACGGTCGAGCTCGAAGTTCTTGGTGGATTGTTGACGCTTGTCGGCCGGGTACGGCGCCAGCATCGGCTGGCCGGTGGCCGGGTCCATGATCTGTTGGCCGTTGGCATCGATCAGCGGTTGGCCTGGCTGCACCATGCCCGCGGCGGCGGTGGCGCCACCGGTGGTTTGCGGCGCGCTGGCCGGCGATGGCGGCTGGTTGCTCAGGGCACCCGGCACGCCTTGCGGGCCATTGCTGGCAGTGCGCTGTTCGTTCACCGACTGCTCGCTGCGCAACGCCGGCTGATCCGGGTTGAACTGCTCGGAGGTCGATTCGACCGCGCTGAAATCCACATCCGCCGACACTTCCGCCTTGTAGCGGCCATTGCCCAGGACCGGTTGCAGGATGTTATGCACACGCTGGGTCAGCATGCCTTCCATGCGGCGGCTGTAGTCGAATTGCTTGCCGGCCATGGTCAGTTCGGAATTTTCCGCCTGGTCGGAGAGCAGGGTGCCCTTCTGGTCGACCACGGTGATCTGCGACTTGCTCAGCTCGGGAACGCTGGTCGCCACCAGATTGATAATGGCCAGGACCTGGCCTGGCTCCAGGGAGCGGCCGGAATACAGTTCAACCAGGACCGACGCACTCGGCTTGCGCTCATCGCGCACGAAGACCGAGCTTTTCGGGATCGCCAGGTGCACACGGGCACCCTTGACGTTGTTGAGGCTGGAGATGGTGCGCGCCAGTTCGCCTTCCAGGCCGCGACGATAACGCGTCGCTTCCATGAACTGGCTGGTGCCCAGGCCCTGGTCCTTGTCGAGAATCTCGAAACCGATGTTGCCATCGGTGGGTGTCACGCCCGCGGCAGCGAGCTTGAGACGCGCGCGCGCCACGTCGTCGGCCTTGACCAGCAAGGCGCCAGAGTTGGGTTCGACGGTGTAGGGAATGTCGGCAGAAGCCAGGGTTTCCATGACTTGCTTGGCATCCATGCCTTCCAGGCTACCGTACAACGGACGGTAGTCTGGCTGCTGGGACCACAACACGACGGCGAAACCAATCGCCACGCTGGCAGCCAGGCCGACCAACAGGCCAACCTGACGCAGCATGGTCATCTCGGAGAGGTTTTCCAGGAAAGACAGACCGAACAACGGCGGTTTGCCGTCTACCGGAGTGGCCTTGGCTGGAACGTTATCAACGGCTGCTTCTGCCATGACTCAATAGTTTCCTTAGACCGGCATCTGCATGATGTCTTGGTAGGCTTGAACCAGTTTGTTGCGTACCTGGGTCAACGCCTGAAACGAGACACTGGCTTTCTGCGAAGAGATCATTACGTCCGTCAGGTCGACGCCACTTTTGCCAATTTCAAAAGCACTGGCCAACTGGTTCGAAGCCTGCTGGGTATCGTTCACTTTATTGACGGCCTGACCGAGCATGTCGGAAAAGCTGCTGCCACCCACCTGGGGGACCGCGACCGATTTCGGCTGGGCCATGGCGTCCATTTGCATGGAGCGCATGTCCAACATCAATCGATTAAATTCAATACCTTGGCTCATGGTCTATTCTCTCTGGCGGCCCGCGTTTTTTTGACACTTACTCAGCGGGTACGTAGGTATTAGCAACAAGGGTGCCAGCTCGATGGCCGGCAGAAACAATTGCGCACACCGCTCCACTGTGGGAA
>NZ_JAOSHO010000181.1 GCF_025917275.1 Pseudomonas agronomica
CTGGCCGAGGCGGTCAAGGTAGCGCTGATCAAGGACCAGGCCTTTTTTCAATGGATGGAGCAACAGGCCGAGGCCCTCGCCCGGTTCGATCACCCAGCCAGCCGCCATGCGATCCACCGCTGCGCCGAATTGCACCTGGCACACATCACCGGGGCCGGTGATCCGTTCGAGCGCGGTAACGGTCGCCCCTTGGACTACGGACATTGGGCCGCACACAAATTGGAAAATCTCAGCCAGCACCGACTGCGCCACGGTGAAGCCGTCGCGGTGGGCATGGCCCTGGATGGGCTCTATGCCAATGCCTTGGGGCTGTTGAGCGATAGCGACACGGACCGGGTGCTGCGCCTGCTGCTCAAGCTCGGTTTCTACCTGACCCCGCCGGAGCTGGTCTTGAAAGATGCACAAGGCCGCTCACTGGTTCTGCTCGGACTGGAAGAGTTCCGCCAGCATCTGGGCGGGCAACTTTCCATTCCCATGCTCAGCCGGATCGGCGAATCGGTGGACGTGCATGAGATCGACACCACGCGCATGGAGCAGGCCTTGCAGCGACTCTCCACCCAGGTCGCCCTGGCGCCGCTGACCTTGAACGAGGGTTGTGCGCAATGACCCCTTCATCGCCGGACCTCAAGACCTGGATGACCCTCGGCCGTGTGTCCAACCTGCCCACGGTATGGACCAATACCCTGGCCGCCGCCCTGCTTGCCAGCAGCGCCGGGGCCCTGGCACCGCCGTCATCCCTGGTGTGGCTCCTGCTACTGGCGGCGCTGTCGCTGCTGTACCTGGCCGGCATGCTGTTGAATGACCTGCTGGACGCCGACTGGGACCAACAACACCACAATCCCCGCCCCATTACCCTGGGCCTCGTCAGCCGCCAGCAAGTGCGCCTGGCCACGACGCTGTTGCTGGTGCTGGCCGCCGCCTCGCTGTTGGGCCTGAGTCAACTGATCGAGCAGCCGCACTGGCTGCTGGGCGGCGCCGCCCTGTTGGTGGGCTGCATCCTCGGCTACAACCTGCTGCATAAAAAATATGCCCACAGTGTCTGGCTGATGGGCGCCTGTCGCTCAACGCTCTACCTCACCGCGGCAGCCAGCCTGGCGGTGCCCCCCGGGCCGATCTGGCTCTGCGCCATTTTGCTCGGTGTCTACATCAGCGGCCTGACTTACCTGGCTCGCCAGGAGCACCGCAACCAATTGATCAGCCGCCTCCCGCTGCTGCTGATGCTCAGCCCGCTGACCTTGGCGATCTACGCAGGCAACGTCTGGTTCTGGCCGGTCCTGCTGATATGGCTGGGTTGGTTGGGCTGGCACTACTGGCGCAACCTGGCCAACCCACGGCAACGGCAGGTTCGCGCCTTTATCGGCGCCGGCCTGGCCGCCCTGCCGCTGTTCGATGCCCTGGTGCTGGCCGTCGCCAACCAGCCACTGGGCAGCCTGCTGTGTGTCCTGGTGTTTTTCCTGCTTCCTCATTTCCAACGCTGGATCAAACCAACATGAACACGGACGTCACTGCGCCGGTATCGGCGGCCCTCGACATGCGCCACGACTGCCTGGACGAACATCGCCGCCGTTTCATCCCGTCACTCGAAGACACCGAACGGCAATGGTGGCTCTCGGCACAGGCGCAGCTTGCCCAGTGCCCGGACGCCAACACCGCGGCGCGCCTGAGCGGCCAGTGCAAGCGCAACCTCAAGGAGCGTGCCCAGCCCGGCACTGACGGCTGGAGCAATGTCCAGCTGGCGCGGGCGTTGCTGCTGGCCCAGGTCCTGGCGCTGCAACCCGGTGCCGAACAAGTGCCCTTGCTGCGCCAGTTGTTCCTGTGGGGCGACGATCAGGAAAAAATCGCCACCTTGAAGGCCCTCGATTGGCTCGATGGCCGTGGACAGTGCATCGAACTTGCACGCCAGGCCGGACGCACCAGCAACAGCCAGGTGTTCGCCGCCCTCGCGCTGGATACCCCCTACCCGTCGCGTCACTACGACGAACGGGCCTTCAACCAACTGGTACTGAAGGCCCTGGGCATGGGCCTTGATGTGCGACGCCTGATCGGCCTGGAGCAACGGCACGGCGTCACCCTCAACCAACTGGCCCTCGACCTGTTGGACGAACAACTCGCCGCTGAACGAACCGTGTCCGCAGGCCTGCCCCAGGTGATTGCCTTCGAGCTGCTGAGCCCGGCGCAACGTCAACGCCTGGCCGGACTGAGCCAGCAACGACGCTTGCCGCCGCCATGGCACGAACACTTGGATGGCGCTTCGCCGATCTGAGGTCCGCCCCCTGTTTTTTTGAATGAGGATCCACCATGCCCAAGTACTTCGACCCGCATATCCATATGGTCAGCCGCACCACCGACGACTACCAGAACATGGCTGCCGCCGGCATCACCGGAGTGATCGAGCCGGCCTTCTGGCAGGGCCAGGCCAGGACCAGCGTCGGCAGTTTCATCGACTATTTCGACACCTTGTTGGGCTGGGAACGTTTTCGCGCCAGCATGTTCGGCATCCACCATTTCTGCACCATTGGCCTGAACCCCAAGGAGGCCAATGACTTGTCAGTGGCCAATGAAGTGCTGGACATCCTGCCGCGCTACCTGGTGAAGGACGGTGTGGTGGCGGTCGGTGAAATCGGCTACGACGACATCACCCCGGAGGAGGATCGCTTTCTCGCCGCTCAACTGGAACTGGCCAAGCAATTCAACCTGCCGGTGCTGGTGCACACCCCGCACCGCGACAAAATCGGTGGCACCAAGCGCACGCTCGCGGTCATTCGCGAGGTCGGCATTGCCGAACACCTGGTGATCATCGACCACCTCAACGAACTGACCCTGCCCTTGGTGCTGGACAGCGACTGCTGGCGCGGCCATTCCATTTACCCCAACACCAAGATGTCGGAACAGCGCATGGTCGCGCTGCTGCAGCAGTACGGCACGGAAAAAATGGTGGTCAACAGCGCCGCCGACTGGGGCATCAGCGACCCGCTCAAGGTGCCCAAGACCGGCCAGGCGATGCTGGCCGCCGGCTTCAGTGAAGCCCAGGTCGAACAGGTGCTGTTCCACAACCCGGTGGACTTTTTCGCCCAGAGCGGCCAGTTGGACAAAGCCCTGGTCAGCACGCCACTGCCTATCGATCAACGGCGCCAGTGGCAGGACAACTCGGCCCTGCGGGGCCAGGAGCCGGTGATCAAATGAGTGCTCGCACGGGTTGGACGGCTACGCAGATCGGCTATTGCAGCAACGTGCACCCCACCCATGACCTGGGCGGGCTGCGCGCCTCCGTCGAACGGCATTTCCAGACCGTGCGAACACTGCGTGGGCTCGACACCCAGGACAGTGGCCTGTGGATCAGCGCGGGCGCCGCCGCCGAACTTCAACAGCCTTCGGCCCGTGCGGATTTCCTCGACCTGCTGCAACGCAGCGGGCTGCGCCTGACCTCGCTCAACGGCTTTCCTTACGGCCAATTTCACCAGGGCGCGGTGAAAGCCGACGTCTACCTGCCCAGTTGGGCCGATCCGCAGCGGCTGGCGTACAGCCTGGACCTGGCCCGTTTTCTCGCCCTGGCCTTGCCGGCGGACTGCGCCCAGGGCGTGATCTCCAGCTTACCGCTGGGTTATGCCGCCCGTTGGAGCCCGACGTTGCAGCAACGTGCCGAGCAGCAACTGCGCGAACTCACCGCCGCGCTGGCCCGGCTGCAGGTGGAGACTGGCAAGAAGATCGTGATTTGCCTGGAAATGGAGCCCGATTGCGTGTTGGAAAGCACCGACCAGGCCATCGCCTTCTTCCAGCACTGGCGAGCCACGGACCCGCACCATGAACACTTGGCGTTGTGTTTTGACGTTTGTCATCAGGCGGTGATGTTCGAAGACTGCTACCAGTCACTGGAGCGATTGCGTCGGGCCCAGGTCCCTATCGGCAAGATCCAGTTATCCAATGCGTTGATTTGTCGCCTGCCTGAAGACGCGCAGCGGCGCGAACAGGTGCTAAAAACACTGGGCGGTTTTGCCGAACCCACCTACCTGCATCAAGTGAAGGCCCGCGATGGGCAGGAGCGGTTATCGGCCTGGGCGGATCTTCCCGCAGCCCTGAATGATTGTGAGCAGAACCGCACCGCCCCTGCCGAGCTGAGGATTCACTTCCACATTCCGTTGTTCAGCGAACACCTGCTGTTGCCTGAACTCAGCGGCAGCCAGGTCGCCCTGGTGCAGACCTTCGATTTCCTGGCCGACCACGAAGATTTGCGCCCGGTGCTGGAAGTGGAAACCTACAGCTGGGGCGTCCTGCCCAGCGAGGTGCGACCCACGACCGAGCACGCCCAACTCCAAGGCATCGCGGCGGAGCTGCGCTGGGTCGAGGATCAACTGCAACAGCGCCAGTTGCTACACCCCCAAGCGCAGGAGGCCTGCGCCGATGCCCTCTGATTCTGCGCGCCAGCCGCTGCTGCTGATCAACGTAGTAGGCCTGACCCCCGCGCTGCTGGGGGCCGCGACGCCCTGCATCAATGCCTTGTTGAAGACGGCCAAGATGGCCACGCTGCAGCCGGTGTTCCCGGCGGTCACCTCTACCGTGCAGGCTTCGATCCTCACCGGGCAGCCACCGTCGGAACACGGCATTGTCGGCAATGGCTGGTATTTTCGCGACCAGGCCGAAGTCCGTTTCTGGCTGCAACCCAATGCCCTGATCCAGGGAGAAAAGGTCTGGCAGCCACTCAAGCGTGAGATCCCCGGGTTTCGCTGCAGCCAGTTGTTCTGGTGGTACAACATGTACGCGGACGTGGATGCCGCCATTACCCCGCGGCCGCATTACCCCGCCGATGGCCGCAAGCTGTTCGGCCTGTATTCCACGCCGGCCTCGTTGCACGAGCAGATTGAACAGCAGATCGGCACGTTTCCCTTCCCCGGTTTCTGGGGGCCGGCGGCCGGCATCGCCTCGAGCCGCTGGATCGTCGATTGCGCCATCGCCGAATTCCAGCTCAATCGACCCGACCTCCAGTTGACCTACCTGCCCCACCTCGACTACAGCCTGCAACGCCTGGGGCCTGATCATCCGTCGATTGCCGATGAGGTGCGGGCCATCGACAGCGAAGTCGGCCGCCTGCTGGCCTTTGCCCAGGCGCAAGGCGCGGCGGTGATGCTGCTGTCCGAATACGGGATCGAGGCCGTTACGCAATCGGTGTCCATCAACCGGCTATTGCGTGCCGAAGGCTTGTTGCAAGTGCGGCAATCGCTGACCTGGGAACTGCTCGACCCCGGCGCCAGTGCAGCGTTTGCCGTGGCCGACCATCAGATCGCGCACATCTATGTGAAACAGGCGCACGACATCCCTCGGGTCAAGGCGCTGTTGCAGCGCGAGGTCGGCATCGAGCAGGTGCTGGACAAAACCGAACAACGGGCCTGGCAGCTGGATCATGCCCGCAGCGGCGAGCTGGTGGCTGTGGCCGCCGCCGGCTACTGGTTCGATTACTACTACTGGTTCGACGATCGCAAGGCTCCCGACTTTGCCCGCACCGTGGACATCCATCGCAAGCCGGGCTATGACCCGCTCGAGCTGTTCATCGACCCGGCCATTCGCTTCCCGACATTGAAAGTGGCGCGCCGCCTGCTTCAGAAGAAGCTCGGTTTTCGCTATTACATGGACCTGATTCCGCTGGACACCCGCTTGGTCCGCGGCAGCCACGGCCGGCTGCCCACGAGCGCAAGGACCGGCCCGCTGCTCATCACCAATTGTGATCTGTCGTTGCCGCAGCACCTTGCGGTCACGGCGGTGAAGCAACTGCTCCTCGAACACTTCCAGGGGCACCCTCAGGCCGATACGGCGAATGCCAAGGAGCTTCCATGCGGCGAGCCATTTCCTTAACCGTTCTCAGTGCCCTGGCCGGTTTGGCCCAGGCACAGGACACCAACCACTTCGATTGCGGCAACTTCCTGCAGTTTGGAGCTGACATCAACCAGACTCGGGCTGCCTTTACCCAAAGCCCCGAGACCATGGCCTGGAACTGGTTCGTCTGCTTGAACCAGCCCAACGCCACGCAGAGCAGCAATCGGGTGTGGGAACTGATGAAGCCGTCAGACCAGGTCTACCTGCCCAACGGGGCTCCACCGGGCCCCTATGACGCGCGCGTGATGCCGCCAAACGCAGTACTTCAACAAGCCAGGGACCATGGAATGGACCTATCCCGAGCGTTTCATAACATCAACGCCATACAACAGGTCGATGGCTTGATCCTGCAAATGGGCGGTGCCGTGCCCAATGTCCAACGGGGCAACCCCGTACGTTTTCAACTCCTGATGGGCAAGGACACGTTCGATTACATCGTTAAAAACAAGGTCTACAACGTGAATGGCCAGGCCGCCCTGGCCACCGACCTGGACTTCCCACCCACGGCTTGGGAATTGAAAGCAGCGTGGCTGTGGATTGGCTTCGATACGACCTACCAAGCGCAGCTGGCGAACGACGGCTATTTCATCGCCCAGGCCTATTATCAGCAGGAAGACGGCCAGTACCAGGTCGGCTATGCAGCGCTGAGTGGCCTGCATGTCGTCAACAAGCTGAGCCCCAACTGGGTCTGGACCACCTTCGAAAACATCAACAACGGTAAATACACCGTCACCAATGACACACCGGCCGCGCCGATGGCCAACAGCACAGGGCCGACAGCGGCCGCCGAGCCGGTCAACGCCAGCTTCCAGGCCAATAACCCAACCCTGTCGCAGTACGAATTGATCGGGGTCGAATACAAGCCCATCAAACAGGTGCTTGCCAATTCGCAGCTGGAATCGGCTTTCCAGAACACTTCGTCCTGCCTGGCCTGCCACAGCACCGCCGCTTATTCGAACAACGACGGCTATTTCAATTTCGCCCTGAACCAAGGGGGCGGCATTGTCTATCCGACAGCCCCGCTGCCAGCCTCAGATTTCAATGGCTACAAAAAACTGGACTTTGTCTGGTCGCTGAAACGCGCCCAGTGGCAACGCTAAGGAGCATGACATGAGCGTATTGAATTTTCCCCGGATCTACCTCAACGGCCATATGTTCTGGAATCCACCGACAGCCAATAACAACGATGTGTTTCCGCTGTATGACGCGGTCAAGATGGACATCAACTGGCCGTTCATGAGCCACTTCGACATCAATCCCACGAACGCTCCCACCCAACTCATGCCCTGGGCCATCAAGCCCCTGGCAATGGCGGAGTTGCCCACCTATGTGCTGCAGGTGCCGACCAATGCCAACCCGAAAGCCTACCCGTACATGCCCGCCGAATGGGATCTGTTTGGCGACAATGCCTGCGGCACGGTGAGCTACAACGACATCCGCTCCACGGTCATCGGCGGCGAGCTGCAGGCCAACACCTACGTCGCCCAGGACACCCTGGTCGGCAAGGATTACCAACTGCTCGGCAACCCGTTTGGCAGCAACACGCCGAGTGCAGCACGCTTCGTGGACATCAGCCCCTGGCAGAACGCTTTCACCGCGTTGTATTTCGACAAGCTGACGCTGGGGGATGCCAGCCGTGGCCTGACGCTCAATCGACAGCACCGGATGCTGGACCGTTTTCTGAACTTCAATTGGGGAGCCCTGGGGGGGCTCGTGTATGTCACCACCACTTGGCAGACCTGCTTTGCCCAGGAAAACCTGGAATGGAACGTCGGCGATTCGGTCCTGCTGGCCAACCTGCAGCAGCAGATGAAGCAGCAAAAAGCCCAGGGCCTGATGTTCAGGTTCTCCACGTACCTGACCTGCTACGACAGGAACGGCACATTCAATAACTTCCCACCGATCAACACCCACTCCCGCCACCCCGTGGACATGGCCAATGTCCAGAAGATGTATCAGCAGGGCCTGGACAACGTCGCCGATATTTTCTTCAACCCCGCCTACAGTCGCACCAATGCGACCCTGGGACTGTGGTTCGCCGACGAATACCCCACCGCCCCCGCTGGCCGGCGCATGGTGCCCGCCCAGGCTGTGTCCATAACAAACCAACCTGAGGACGTTCAAAACATTCAGTTAGGGGTGATCTCGGCGCAGATTACCGATAACACCCTGTCGCTGGACTTGGGCAATACCTTCCCGTTCTACCCGGTGGACCCCAACGCCACCGTCCTGGTCCCGGAAAAATTCCAGGCCGGCAACTACAAACTGGGTGTAATCCAGAATGAACAGTTCAACGGGGTACTCGACTTTGGCTTCGAACACTACAACCAGGCAGCCTTCGACAAACGCTCGGGCCTGCTGGACTTCACCCTTAACGACGCGCAAAAGACCACCTTGCAATCGGCTCCGCTGGCGCTCCAATTGCAGGCTCCGGCGTTCAACGCGCCGCTGATCGCCGCCACCCAACAGACCTGGACCGCCGAGGTCATCGAGAGCGGCAGTTTCATCGACGTGGGTGATCACAAGACACTGAACATCATGGTGCAGAAAAATGGCCAGCCGGCCGCCAACACCACGCTGTGGGTGGCGGAATACGGCAACCCCTACATGGTGACCACCAGCGACTACTACCTGGCGTTCAGTAACGCAGCCAATTTCACGCTGTTCTATGACGATCCGACAGACCGTAACTTGAACCACGCAAACCTGCCGCAATTCAATGACGCGCCTCCCGTATCGAACTACCTGGCCACCGGCAGCGGTCGTCGGCTTACTGCCCTGCGGAACGTGCATCGGCCGACGAGCACACCGGTCGGATACCTGGATTTCCTGAATGGCCCGGGCAAACCCATCGCGGTCAACTTGAGCCCTTGCCTGGCATTCGATGCCGGCGTCTACGCCAGCCGGACGCTGAAGGACAACCAGGCCACCCAGGTGGATTATTCCTATGTAACGATCACCACCAACGCCCAGGGTATCGCCCAGGTGAGCTTCAGGGCCATCGCCGCGGGCTTTCCGACCTTGCGTTTTTTCTTCAAGGACGGCGACAACGATCCGGCCATTCCCTTCAGCTTCGCG
Organism: Pseudomonas agronomica; assembly: GCF_025917275.1. Taxonomy (GTDB): domain Bacteria; phylum Pseudomonadota; class Gammaproteobacteria; order Pseudomonadales; family Pseudomonadaceae; genus Aquipseudomonas; species Aquipseudomonas agronomica. The sequence goes on from NZ_JAOSHO010000181.1 coordinate 8,944, forward strand.
CTCCCCCAGGCCTACATCGACTTCCTCGCGCCGATACGTGTCCTGCCCATCGACATCCAGTTGCAACAGGACTTCATCAACTACTGGAACAACATCTACAAGGATAAGGACGCCGCCACAGCGCTGTGGGAGGGTTTCCTCTACCCACGCATCCTGCAGACCTTCTACTACCTGTACCCGATCATGAACAAGTTCATGCCGCTCAACTCCCAGGCGCGCGTCGAAGGTGCCATCGATCAATTGATTGTGTTGATCAGCAAGCCCTACCAGGAAGAAAGCACGCTCTCGATGCCCATCACCCGTGACATGTCCCAAAGCCGCCGCGCCGTCCTGGAGCTGTGGGCCAAGAAACTGGTGAAGCGCGGCTATCCGCCACAACCCCTGAAGATGAGCGACTACGACGGCCTGTGACGGAATCGCAACGCTGCTCAAAGGAAATGACCGTGGCGAGGGAGCTTGCTCCCGATGGGT
>NZ_JAOSHO010000182.1 GCF_025917275.1 Pseudomonas agronomica
TGCCGGGTTGCCCACTGCGCAATACCTTCGTTCAGCCAGCGTGGTTAATGGGGCGCCGAGATCAACGTCCACCGCGAGGCGGCCTGGTAGCCGACCTGGCTCTCCCGGTCGTACACCCATCATATCTGTGGGGGCAAGCTTGCTCGCGAGGCGGCCTTACAGCCGACCTGTCTCTCCGGCTGTACCCGATCCAATTGTGGGAGCGAGCTTGCTCGCGATGACGGTTGCCAATACAACTTAGTTGTAACCGGACTACCGCCATCGCGATCAAGATCCCACAGTGATTACCAGGGTTTCTCTTACGCCTCGGCTTGCATCATGAATGCCTACCTCACCTCACCTCAACCACATCCAACGCCCGGTTCGCCAGCAACTGGCTCAGCTCGATCATCTGTTGAACCCCAAGCGCAATATTCCGCCGCGAGCCTTTCAGATCGAATGCCAGGTCGCTGACCATGGCGTTGGCCGAGGCCAGGGTTTCGCTGAGGTTGGCGAGCAGGCATTCGGCGTCGATGTTGGGGGCTATGACATAGAGCGTATCGAGTGTCTCGGAGGTTTCTTTGTCGGTTTTCGGCTTGAGGTAGTAGTCCAGGGCACGGGTGGCCGCGTCGTCGAGTTTCTTGGCGTTGGCCGATTGGGTGCGGGAGACGTGTTCGTTAGGGGGATTCGGTGTGTGCTTCGGCATTCTATGGATCCTTGAGGTTGAGCCACCACTCACTCGCGACTAAACGAGGGGGCGGCAGCTGTACGCAGGTTAGTCGACCGGGGATCCAAGGAACCGGCGCGCCCGAGGGCGCCCTGCGCACAGCTACCATCAAGTGCAGGAGTAGGGATACCTGACTGAAGGGAGCAATGAGCACCTTGGAATACCGAGCGACTAAACCCGATCACTGATGGGCAGTGACGAGATCAAAAGTACCGATGGGATCCAAGGCGCACAAGCCGGCGGATTCTGGCGTAGTTGTAGGCAGAGGCGCAAGTTGACGTAGCCTTGTGTTGCGCATCTGAAGGACGGCTATGGAGCCTTTTCTTAGATGCGTGTAGGGCAAATCCCGGGTTAAGGCGCTTGGCTTTTGTAGGAGTTGGCGAAGCCTGCGATCTTTTGATCTCTCGCTTGGGATTTGGGGGGCTTTGGAAAGATCGCAGCCTCGTTGCACTCGGCAGCTCCTACAGGGTTCCGGGGTTCTAGCGGGAGCAGTCCCTACCACTGCCAAAGGCCTGAAATTGCCTATTTATGCAAATCAGCATTTGTCTTCCGCGAAAAGAACAAGCATTATGCGCGTTATGCAAAAACGCAACGTTTCTACCGTATTAAGAGCATTGCTCGATCAGCACGGGATCTCCCCCACGGAGCTTCACCGGCGTACCGGCGTACCTCAGTCCACCCTCTCGCGGATCCTCAGCGGCAAGATCGTCGATCCTTCGGATAAACACATCTCGAAGATCGCCGACTATTTCGCCGTGAGCACCGACCAGTTGCGCGGGCGCGCCGATGTTGCGCCCGCCGGCAACAGCCGCCGCGACGAGCCGCATTCCGAACTCAAGGACATAAGCCTTTGGGACGACGACACGCCCGTCGAGGAAGACGAGGTGTCCGTTCCTTTTCTGCGTGAGGTTGAATTGGCTGCTGGATCAGGAAGATTCGTCATCGAGGAAAGCGAGCGCTCCAGCCTGCGTTTCGGCAAGCGCAGCCTGCGCCACAACGGCGTGCAGTTCGACCAGGCCAAATGCGTGACGGTGCGCGGCAACAGCATGTTGCCGGTGCTGCGCGACGGCGCCACGGTTGGGGTGAATGCGGGCAAATGCGGGATCGGCGACATCGTCGACGGTGATCTCTACGCAATCAACCACAACGGCCAACTGCGGGTGAAGCAGCTTTATCGCCTGCCTACGGGCATTCGTCTGCGTAGCTTCAACCGCGATGAGCATCCGGATGAGGACTACACCTTCCAGGAAATGCAGGACGAGCAAATCGTCATCCTCGGTCACGTCTTCTGGTGGGGCATGTACGCCCGCTAACCCTTCCGCTGTCAGATAAAACCCGCCGTCGTGCGGGTTTTTTTTCGCCTCCTGAAAACCCGAAACCACCGTGCCCACAAGGCTTTCATGCATTTGCGCATTTAATGCGCATAAATAAATGCATTTACGCATTGACTGTATATGCATCCATGCATATTCTGTGTCCAAGCCGCTCGACAAAGCGGCTGGCAACGAAGCTCTTTAGTTCCACCAACAGGCAGCGATGAACCGGCCTTAACGGTTCAGAGGGTTGGCAACTGGCCCGGGTGTGCAGCGTAAAGCACCAGAAGCAGTTATCCGGCGGGCAGGGACCGCGGCCGGAGGAACAATTTGAATGGATCCGTACCGCGCCAGTCGCGCCGAAAGATCAAGCGCATTACTGAAAAGCCTGGGCAACCGGGCTTTTTGGAATGCCTGTGCCGTGAGGTACTTCAAATAAGTAAGGGGATTTCTATGTACTCATTTTTAAAGGCTCAGGAGGTGTTGAGATAAAAAACCTGTATCGGCGCTCGCAAAAATCCAACTTATCGAAAGGAAAAAATTGATGAAAAAAATAATCAGCGTACTGATCGCAACGCTCCTGGCCACCCAGGCGATCCAAGCCATTGCTGAAACCTCACCTGTCGGTTCCTGGCAATTCGCCTACTACCATGTCCCGGGCGGCGGTTTTTATGCCAACCAAACGATCTGTTTCAAAGCAGACAATACCTGGTACTCGAGTTCGCAGGCCGGCTGGAAGGGCGCATGGTTCCAGAACGGGGACGATCTCCAATGGAATGGGAGTGTGCCAATGCCGGGTGCAGGGAGCGCCAACAATCTTGCGACCATTGCCATGGGTAAGTTAGCTGTCGCTGGTTCGATGTCGGGTAACTACGCGGAATGGGCCGCACCCAGTGCGCTACCGCTGTCTTGGGACAGGCACTACACCTACACCATGACTTACAAAGGCGCGACCTGCGCTGCGCCAAAGTAATGTCAGCCCTCCAATACCTGAAAAACGCTTGAACGCTATTAGTGGCGACTTGATGGGTTGCACCGCCCCACATCTCATTTAACTTCACACAACTTACCCGCCCAAACCAAATCACCCCCAGGAAACGAGACATGACAAACGAGCAACAAGCGTTGCTGGACATGCCGATCTGGCTGGTCATCGCGCTCGCCCTGGTGGGTGGGGTGACTGGCGAGATGTGGCGTGCCGATAAGGAAGGCGCCCGTGGCTGGTCGCTGCTGCGTCGCCTGGCGCTGCGTTCCGGTGCCTGCATGGTCTGCGGCGTCTCGGCGATCATGCTGTTGTACGCCATGGGTCTGTCGATCTGGGCCGCAGGTGCCTTTGGTTGCCTGACGGCGATGGCCGGGGCGGACGTGGCCATCGGGCTTTACGAACGCTGGGCTGCCAAGCGGATGGGCGTCAGTGAGCTACCTCCGCGCGATTCCCGTTCCGACCCGCATTGATCCCTCGCTGGTGATCTTCGTGCCGCCATAAACAAAGGAGGCCTTGATGCCTGCCGTCCTCGAAAAACCCTCGCAACTGTTCTTCGCCATTGCCCAGACGCTGCGCACCACTTATCCCACCTTGAAAGTCGGCAGTCCCCAGGAGTTCGACGGCACCGACGATCAACCCTGGGTGCTGATCGCCATTGAGCGCGATGCCCCCGGCCAGCGTGCCAACGACGGGCGTATCGCCCATGTCCTGACGGTTTCCCTGCAAGTGGTCATGACCGTTCCAGGATGGGACGCCTGCGACTTGGCGGCAGAGCTGAAGCATTTGGTCATGGATAACCGCTGGGGGCTGTCCGGCGATCAATGCGACCTGCCGACGGAGCTCGATAGCCTCCCGTCCACGTTCATCCACCCGGCGCGGCAATACACCGCCTGGACCCTTTCCTTCAGCCAGACCCTGTACCTCGGCCCGACGCTGTTGGATGACCCGCTCGGTATTGCGAAGTTTGCCCGCACCTGGGAAGTCTCGAACATCGACGACCCGGACCAATACACCGCACTCGAGGGCTGAGCCATGTTTGATGCGCTGTTACGGATGCATCTGGGGCCGATCATCGAGCGTCTGGCACAGATGGAAACCGAGCTGGAGGACTTGCATCGACGTGCGGAGAGTTTCTGCCGCATCGGCGTTTGCCAGGAAGTCGATGCCACCACCAACACTTGCAAAGTCAGCCATGGCGGGCTGCTGACCCCGGCGATCCGCTTCTTCAACCCAAGCGCCGGCGCCCAGAGCGAGTCGCGGATTCCCTCCGTGGGCGAGCAATGCTTGTTGCTGAACCATGGCGGCGGCGACGGCGGTGGCCAAGCGGTCGCCTTGTTCGGCCTTAACGGCGGTCAGTTTCCGCCCGTCTCGACCCAGGCTTCGCTGACGCGTCGCCTCTATCAGGACGGCACGGAAAACGGCTACGACCACGCCAGCCATGTCTTGCACTGGCAGAACGGCCCGGCGGCGTTCAGCGGTTCCCGCGAATCCCTCCGGTTGAGCATTGGTCCATCAAGCCTGGTGATGACGCCGCAAACCATTGAACTAAAACTGGGCGCCGTCGGCATTCGCCTCGATGCCGCCGGTGTGCACCTGAGCGGCCCGGTGGTGGATCACCAGGGGCGCGTCATCAGTACCGCATAAGAGATTTCCTCATGATTGGAATCGATCGAAACACCGGCGCCACGGTGGACGACTGGCTGCAGTTCGTACAGCGCGCCACTCGGGCGTTGACCACGCCGTTGGGCACTCGCCAGAAGCGTCCTTTGTATGGCTGCGCACTCACCCAGTTGCTGGGGCAGAACCTCGGCGACGACCTGCTGATCCTCGCCCAGAGCCACGCGGCCCAAGCGTTCTACAGCCCCCATAACGGCATCGATGATTTCGAGCCCCAGGTCATCGTCGCCAATCGTCAAGGCGCCGGCTTGTTGTTGCGTTTCGCCGGCACCTGGAAAAACCGCAAACAGACGTTCGAGGTGGTGACATGAGCATGTTGATACCCGGCCAGAACCAACTGGCCGAACCGGCCATCGTCACCGTCGAAGCATTCGAGGACTTGCTCGCAGAGTTCAAGACCTTCGTCGTCGAGTACGTCGCCGCGCGCTCTCCCGCCAGCGCCGCCAAGTTGGTGGACAGCCTCGAGAACGAAAGCGAACTGCTGACCCTGGCCCTGGAGGCGTTCTGTGTCCGGCTGCAAACCCACGAACGCAAATACAATGCCCGCATCAAGCAGATGTTGGCGTGGTGGGCCACTGGCACCAACCTCGATGCTCGCCTCGCGGACATGGGGCTCGAACGCCAGTTGCTCGACCCGGGCGACCCGGCGGCGTTCCCGCCCATCGTCCCGGTCTACGAAAGTGATGACGATGCGCGGTTGCGCTATTACCTGGCGCCCCACGCCCCGGCGGCGGGGTCGCGCATGCAATATCGGCGGGAAATTTTCACCCTTGGGCAGCGTCCCGTCGTGAAAGTCGAGAACGCCTCGGCGGGTGTGGTGACGGTCACATATACCTTCGACCCGGACAGCTACGCCGCGCAGATCAAGGACGGCAACGGACGCCGCACCTCGCCCGGCGAAGTCACGGTCACGGTGCTGTCCCGCGACGGCGATGGCACACCGTCCGACGTGTTGCTCGACGGTGTCCGCGAGCACTTCGCACGGCCGGATGTACGGCCGGAGACCGACCGGGTCATCGTCCAACCCGCGCAGATCAAGAACTACAAGATCCGCGTCGTGGCGAAGATCAATCCCGGACCCGATTCAGGCCTGACCCAGGTTGCCGCACAACAACAATTGCAGGAATACGCCGAGGCCTGCCATCGCCTGGAAGGTCGAGTGGACCCGAGCTGGATCGATTACACGCTGCACAGCGCCGGCGCGGTTCAACTTGAAATCCTCGAACCGCTCCAGCCAATTGTGACGACGGCTTTCCAGGCGCCGTATTGCACGGGCGTCGAGGTCGAGGTGGATACGTTATGAATGACGACACACCTCGCCCGGGCTTGCTGCCGGTCAATAGCTCACCGCTGGAGCGGGCGCTGGATCTTGGGTTTGCCCAATTGCTTGAGCGCATCGATCCACCGTTTCCCCAGCTGATGAACCCGGCGGCTACGCCTTTGGCGTTCCTGCCATATCTGGGGGCGGATCGTGGGGTCAGTGAGTGGAGTACCACGGCGCCGGAGGCTGAAAAGCGCCTGACCGTGGAACTCGCCTGGCCCACCGCTCGGCAGGCCGGGACACGAAAGGCGCTGGAAAACGCCGCCAAGGGTCTGCAACTGACGCCCGAAGTGCGCGCCTGGTATGAGCAAACACCACCGGGCGCGCCCTACAGTTTTTCCGTCAGGGCATTCACCGACCAGCCCTACAGCGAAACCATCGACGCCCGTCTCGACCGCCGCCTGGCCGATGCCAAAAGTGAGCGCGACGTCTTGAACGTTTCCGTCGGCTTGAGTGCCTTCGGTCGTCACGTCATCGGCGCCGCCACGTTGTGCGGCGAGTTGACCGCGGTTTACCCGATCGTCATCGAAGGCCTCGAAGCCTCGGGCCAGGCCTTCATGGCCGCCGCGCTCTACACCGTCGAAACCTCCATTATTTATCCACAGGGGTCCTAAATGGCCGACTACTACACCCTGCTCACCGATGCGGGGATCGCCTACGAAACCGCCTGCAAGGCGGCGGGCACACCGATCAAGCTGTCGCAGATATCCGTCGGTGACGGCGGCGGCACCGTCTACAACCCGGCGGCGACCGCTACCGCACTCAAGCGTGAAGTCTGGCGCGGGCCGCTCAATGCGCTGTTCCAGGATGAGAAGAATCCTAGTTGGTTGCTGGCCGAAGTCACCATTCCGTCTGACGTGGGCGGCTGGTATGTGCGTGAGGCCGGGATCTGGACTGATACCGGCATCCTGTATGCGATCGTCAAATATCCGGAGTCGTTCAAGCCGGTGTTGGCGACTTCTGGCTCGGGGAAAGAGTTTTATATTCGGTCGATTTTCGAGACCAGCAATGCTGAGCTGGTGACGCTGCTGATTGACGATACGGTGGTCAAGGCGACGCGGGCTTGGGTTGCAAGTTACGTTGCCGATGAGCTTGCCAAGCTCGATAGGAAGCAGTCGGTGCGCGTGGCGACGACGGCCAACATTGTCTTGAGTGGTGCGCAGGCGATCGATGGTGTTGCGGTGATCGCCGGGAATCGGGTTCTGGTCAGGTCCCAGACTTTGGCGAAGGACAACGGTATTTACGTTGCCGCGAACGGCGCCTGGCTTCGGGCGAAGGATGCCGATGCGAGTGTCGAAGTGACTTCGGGCCTGATTGTGTCGGTGGAGGAGGGGACGACGCTTGGCAATACAATCTGGCAGTTGATTACTGACGGTGCGATTGTGTTGGACACTACGGCGTTGGCGTTTCAGAACATCACTCAAGGGTTTGCGCCGCTCAATTCGCCCGTGCTGGTTAATCCGACGGCAAATACGCCGGCGCTATTCGACAACACGAAGTCGATCGCGACGACTGAATATGTCATGCGCGCCAGCGGTAACTATCGTGGTTTTACCAGCTTGACCTCGGCCACCACTTTGACGGCTTCGGCTGTTGGCACTCTGGTTACAACTATCGGGGCCTTCGCCATCACATTACCGATGGTCAACGCCCTGCCGGCAGGGGGCACAATTCATTTCCGGAATATCGGCAGCGGCGTTGTCACCGTCGTATGTGCTGCGGCTGACAACATCAACTCGGGTGCTGGTCAGATTACGAGCATTGAATTGCAGGTGGGTGCGACCCTGGAGTTGACCGGGAACGGTGCGAGCGCCTGGTGGGCTGCCGGGACTGCGCAGTTGCAATACTCCAAGGTGTTCGGCTTAACCCCGGCGAGATTCGATAACACCAAGTTGCTTGCAACGACTGAGTGGTCCAAGGCCAAAGGGTTCGAACTGGGTGGTGTCTACGTGTTCACCGCCGCATTGACGGGTATTCCTGCACATATTGGCGGTATGGTTCATGCCTACGGTGCCGGGCCTGCCTCTTATAGTGTCCCCGACTCCATGGCCAACGGTGTTCTGCCGGGTTGCACAGTTCGCTTGCAGAATTGGACAAGCACGAATCTGACCTTGGTAACCCAGGGGGCAGACAGGATGCAGGAGAGTCTCAGCCTGTCCCCCAGTTCCGCGGCCCGCTCCATTCCCCCGGACACATACCTGGATATCACCTTTATTGGTAGCGGGCTCTGGTTGTTATTGGGTACAGGTGTGGTTGGCAAGACTGTGCCATTTGGCGCGCTGATGGGCGTGAATGGCTATCAGAAACTCCCTTCCGGCTTGATCATCCAGTGGATGACGGCGGTATTTTCAAGTGCGGCCTTGAGCAAACCTTTCAACTTACCGATTGCGTTTCCGGCGGCGCATTTCGGTTGCACCGTTTCGCAGACGGACAGCGTTATCTACGGCATCAATGGCACGCCTTTTGTGGCAGGTATGCCTAACGGCTTGGGCCAGGTCATTCTGCAGTCCAACTACACCGCGAGCCAATCGGCAGTCCGGGTACTTGCCTTCGGCATTTAAAAGGGGAAAAAGATGATTTATAGCAGCAGGAAAACGAGATGTTTTCATGACTCGAATTTAGGCGGTGAGCTACCAGAAGACGCTATCGAAATATCGACTGAGCTGCATGCCGAACTTCTGAGCGGTCAGTCGCAACTGACTAAGATCAACTTCGATACTGAGCCACCTTCGTTGATTGAACGGGAGCCGGCGTCTACCGAGCTATTGGCTGATATTGAGCGCGCCTGGCGTGATGTGCAGTTGGTGAAAACAGATGGCCTTGTGGCGCGTCAGCGTGACGAGCTGGATATCGGTAGCGCGACCACGCTTACGGTCGATCAATTTACCGAGCTGCTGACCTACCGACGTGAACTGCGTGACTGGCCCCAAGGTGCCGACTTTCCTCTGGCGGAACACCGTCCTGTCGCACCGCCGTGGTTGTTTGCGCTGATTCAATAAACGCCCCGCACCGACGGGGCGTTTTCTTACCTATCAAACACCCAAAAGCCCCTCCCCAAAGGGGCTTTTTCATATCCGGAGAAACCCAAATGGCACCACGCCAAACCTACACCGTGCTCCTCCCATTCCCCACCGGCGGCGGGCACTGGTCGACCACCGGCCAGGAACTGGACCTGCTCGACGTCGAGGCCAGCGCCTTGCTCAGCGCCGGTCGCCTGGCATTGAAAAAAACCGAAGCCGTCGAACCGGCTTCCGTATCCAACCCGGCCAAAAAGGCCACCACCAAAAAGGCTGAATAACCATGGCTGAGGTTTTGAACTTCGAGCACAACGGCATCACCGTCAATGCCACTGAATCCCCGGAGGCCATGGGTGGCCTGGGAGATAACGTCATCGGTCTGGTCGGCACCGC
>NZ_JAOSHO010000183.1 GCF_025917275.1 Pseudomonas agronomica
TCGGCGGTGTCCAGGGTCCGCCCGTAGCGCCCGCCCAGGATGAAGGTGTCCGGGCCGCTGCTCAGGGCCTTGTCGAGCTTGAACTCCCACTGGCGATAACGTTGATCGGACCCCAGGCCAGGTTCGTATTGGCGCCATGACAGGCCGATGTCTTCACCTTCATGGGGGAAGTAGACGCTGTCCAGGGAGTCGAACGAATACTTGAGCTCGTAGAAGCCTTCGTTGAAGTTTTCGCTGGGCTGGTCGTGATCGCCAATACGTACGTCCGCCTTGCCCCAGGCCTGGCCAACCCCGAAGCGGATCTCTCCGCTGTTGCCGATCTGGCGACCCAGGTTCAGACCGAAGCCATAGCGCTCGACCCGATATTGGGCCACCGGATCGTTATCGAGAATCGACTCGACGTTGCGCGATTCGAACTGCCCGTAAGGCGCGATGAAGTAGCGTGAGCCGACGTCCAGCGGCTGATAGAACTCGCTGTACAGCTCCTGTTTGTCGCCGATCTGCGCCCGGGTCAGCCATTCGGCGCCCAGGCGATTGATGCCGTTGACCCGGTAACTGGCGCCGAGGTTGAAAGCGCTGTCACCGCGCATGTCGTCCGACAGGCTCAGTCCCACGCGCAAGTAATCGGTGCCGGTGCGTCTGCCCCGGGCGTTGATCACCAGTGTGTTGTCCACGCCCTTGTGCACCACGCGGTATTGCACCTGCTCGAAGTAATCCAGGCCGTACAGCGTGCCCATGTCGGTCTGCAGGCGCCCCAGGTCCAGCGGTTCGCCGATTTGCTGGCGAATGTAATAGCGGATCACATCGTCGCCGACCTTAGAATCGTTTTCCACTCGGATCGCGGTGATGATCGGGGTGCGCTCGCTGGGTGTACGCGCCGCCATCAGCTCGGCGTCGGTCGGTTCGGCGGGCCGCAAGTGCGCCAGGCGCGCTTTGAGTATCCGTGTGGCGCGGTAACCGGCGTCGACTATGTCCTGCGCCCGGCCGAAGTCGGTGGAACCGAAGCTTGCCAGGGCCGGTTGGATCAACACGTCTTCTTTCCCCAGCGTGGCCAACTGCTCTTCGGAGTTGCGCCGGGTCATCAGCGTCGTCGACTGGTTCAGCACATCCACCACGGTGACCAATTGCTTTCGGGTGCGCAGCGGTGTGCCGATGTCGACCACGATGGCCACGTCCACGCCCATTTCCCGAGCCACGTCCAAGGGGATGTTGTCGGCCATGCCGCCATCCACCAGCAGGCGACCGTCCAGTTCCACCGGGGCGAATACGGCGGGGATCGACATGCTGGCGCGGATGACCTTGGGAAGATGGCCTTTGCGAAACACGACTTTCTCGCCGGTGGCGATGTCGGTTGCCACGGCCCGGAAGGGGATCGGCAATTTGTCGAAATCCCGTGTGTCACTGGCGTGGGCCAGCAGGCTTTCCAGAAGCAGGGCGAGGTTCTGGCCCTGGATCACCCCCAGCGGCAGGCCAAGGCTGCCGTCGTCGCGGAAGCTGAGTTTCTGTTTGACCAGGAAATCGCGGTCGTCCTGCTTGCGCCGAAAGGGCACGTCCTTGCGCGGCGGGGCATCGGACAGGGCTTGCTGCCAATCGATGCCCAGGGCGAGCTTTTCCAGTTCATCGATCTTGTAGCCCGAGGCATAGAGCCCGCCGATGACTGCACCCATGCTGGTGCCGGCAATGGCATCGATCTTGATGCCTTGTTCTTCCAGGGCCTTGAGCACGCCGATGTGGGCCAGGCCACGGGCTGCGCCACCGGACAGTACCAGGCCGATCTTCGGGCGTGGTGTTTCGACGGAGGGCTCGTTGGCATGGCCGAGCAAGGGCAATAGCAGAAGAAGCAGGCAAGGCAGCAGGCGGCGCATGGTCGATCTCGGAGCGGGCGATCAAAGGCGAGTAGTATAACGACGCCTTTGGAACCAGGAGTTCAGCCGCAATGAGCGCACACAAACCGGAAATCATCATCACTTACTGCACCCAGTGCCAATGGCTGCTGCGGGCCGCCTGGCTGGCCCAGGAACTGCTCAGCACATTCGGCGACGACCTCGGCAAGGTGTCCTTGGTGCCGGGCACCGGTGGGGTTTTTCATATTGGCTGCGATGGCACGCAGATCTGGGAGCGCAAGGCCGACGGCGGATTCCCCGAGGCCAAGGTGCTCAAGCAGCGGGTCCGCGACCAGATCGACCCGGCGCGCGACCTGGGGCACAACGACAGAATTCAATGAACGGGATCAGTGAGACGGCGCCTGGGCGCCGGCGCTGGATTTCTTCGTGCCGTCCAGTTGGCTCGACACCACGATCGCAACGATGATCAGCACGCCACCGAGCAACATGCGCAGTGTCGGGTTTTCATCGAACAGCAGCCAGGCGATGGTGATGCCATAAACCGGCTCCATGGCGAACACCACGGCGGCGGTGCGGGCCTTTATCACCGCCAGGCTGGCGACGAACAGGCTGTGGGCCAGGCCGGTGCAGAACACGCCCAGCAGGCCGATCCACAACCAGTCGAGGGGGCGAACGTCGCTCAGTTGCGGTGCAGCCATCGGCAACAGGCAGAGGCCGACCACGACGTTCTGGCACAGCGCGGCCTGCACCGGCGGCACATGGGCGGAGCCGGCGCGATTGGTCAGCGATAACAGTGAGAACAACAGCCCCGAGGCCACCGCCCAGAGCAGGCCTGTGGTGGCGCCGCTGGCCAGGTCGAAGTCCGGCGTCACGAGCACCAGGCCGATGCTCACCAGGACCACCAGGAGGATTTCGTTGGCGCGGATTCGCTCGCGGAAAACCAGCCCTTCGAGCAGCACGGTGAAGGCCGGGAAACTGGCGAATCCCAACGTGGCGATCGCGACGCCGGCAACTTTCACTGAAATGAAGAAACTCACCCAGTGCCCGGTCAGCAATAGACCGCCCAGCAACAACCGGCGCAGGTCCTGGCCCCGAAGCTTTTGCCAGCGGGTAGGGCTGACGAATCGGGCAAACGCCGCCAGGGCCAGCACGGCGAATACCGCGCGGCCAAACACGATCACGGCGGGCGAGGCCGCGGCGAGTTTGCCAAAGACGCCGGTCAGGCCGAACATGAGTGCGCCGATGTGCAGGGCGCCGAGGGCGGTACGGGGTGTCATTGCAATCCTTGGTGAACGGTTGGACGTCCGGGTATTAAGCCCGTCGCCAGCCGTTCTTGTCTGTCGCGATCCTAGCGATTTTTAGCGCGAGACTCGCGTGGCTGCCGAAGCTTGCCCGGCGAGACGCCGAATTCGCGCAACACGGCGGCCGCAAAGGCGCTTTGCGAACTGTAGCCAACCCGTTGGGCGATTTCGCCGATCGGCAGGTGCGAATCCCGCAGCAACGCCACGGCCTTGTGCAAGCGGCGGCTGCGGATGTATTCCATCGGCGTCTGCCCGCATTCGGCGACGAAACGGGCATGCAGGCGCGCGCTTGAAAGCCCGGCGACTTGCGCCAGGTCCGCCACTTGCAACGGATAGGCGGCATATTGATCGATGTGAGCGTCGAGTGCGGCGTAGGGCAGGCGCCGGCCACCGGTGGTTTCCTGGCGCCCGCCGTTGAGGCTGGCGAGCAACAGCACTGCGCCTTGCTGGGCGATCACCGGGTCGTCCACCGGGCTGCCCGCCAGCCAACTGACCAACTGGCTTTGCCCCGCGTCCAGGGGCAGGCGAGTATTGCTATCGAGCAATCGGCGGCTCGCGTCGGCATGGTCGCCCAAGCATTGCCCGACCCACTCATCGTCCGGCACGTCCAGCACCAGGCAACGGCTGCCCTGGGGACTGCCGCACGCATGATGGGCGCCCGCCGGCACGACCACGAAACTCTGCTGCACCACCTGGCTGCCACGCCCTTCGACTTCGAAATCCAGCGCGCCGGACAAGCCAAACACCAGTTGCGCGTGGTCGTGGCTGTGGACGATCAAATCGTGGCTGTAGTGGCGTAGCGTGAGGATCGGTCTCATCGCAGTCTCCCGTGGCTGGCGGTCAGTCTACACTGAGGGCGTGGCGCGTCGTGCTGTCATGCAATCGACTTATTGCTGTCATGGGTCATTAACCGCTGGGGTGCACTGTGGTGAAAACGATCAGAGGGTTGCCCAATGACCAGCGCCGAGCTCGCCAGACCCAGCCGCAAGCAGCGTGTACGCACCCTGTGGATTTCCGATGTGCACCTGGGCACCCGGGACTGCCAGGCCGAGCACCTGTCGCACTTCCTCAAGGGCTACCACGCCGACAAGATCTACCTGGTGGGCGATATCATTGATGGCTGGAAGCTGCGTGGCGGTATGTATTGGCCCCAGGCCCATACCAACGTCATTCGTCGCTTGCTGACCATGAGCAAGCGTGGCACCGAGGTGATCTATGTCACCGGCAACCATGACGAATTCCTGCGGCGTTATTCGAAGCTGATCCTCGGTAATATCCAATTGGTGGACGAGGCGGTGCACGTGACTGCCGACGGTCGGCATCTGCTGGTGATCCATGGCGACCAATTCGATGTGATTACCCGTTATCACCGTTGGCTAGCGTTCCTCGGGGATTCGGCCTACGAATTCACGCTGACACTCAACCGCTGGCTCAATCACTGGCGGGCCCGTTACGGCTACGGTTACTGGTCGCTGTCGGCGTACCTCAAGCACAAGGTCAAGACCGCCGTCAGTTTCATCAGCGATTTTGAAGAAGCCATCGCCCATGAATGTGTAAAGCGTGAATTGCACGGCGTGGTGTGTGGGCACATCCACCATGCCGAGATCCGTCAGGTCGGCGAGGTGGAATACCTCAACTGCGGCGACTGGGTCGAATCCTGCACCGCGCTGATCGAGCACTGGGACGGAACGATCGAGTTGTATCGCCTGGCGGACGCCCAGGCGCGGGAGGCGCAATTGAAAGCACTCAAAGTCGCCGAACCTGCGTGAGCCCCCGTAGGAGCCCCCGTAGAAGCTGCCGTAAGAGCTGCTGTAGGAGCTGCCGAGTGCAACGAGGCTGCGATCTTTTGATCTTTTGATCTTTCGCTTGAGACTCAAGCGTCAGGGAAAAGATCGCAGCCTCGTTGCACTCGGCAGCTCCTACGCTCCTACAGGGCCGGCGTTTCTGCCATCGCCGCCTTGTAGATTGATTGCTTTGGCGCGGCGAACACCCTTTCCAGCATCGGCTCGAAGAAACTCAGCGGCAGCGTGTCGTACGCCGGATCGAACGCCGTAGCATCGTATTTTGCGCAGAAATCAATGGTCGCCTGGTACTGCGGATGTTCCAGGAACTGCTCGCGCAAGTGCCGATCCATGCCCAGGTGATGGAAAAAGTAGTAGCCCTGGAAGATCCCGTGCTGTTCCACCATCCACAGGTTTTCGGCGCTGACGAACGGCTTGAGGATCGCCGCGGCGATGTCCGGGTGGTTGTAGGTGCCCAGCGTGTCACCGATGTCGTGGAGCAGGGCGCAGACCACGTACTCCTCGTCCCGCCCGTCACGGTAGGCACGGGTGGCGGTTTGCAGGGAGTGGGTCAGGCGATCGACCGGAAAACCGCCAAAATCGCCGTCGAGCAATTTCAGATGGGCCAGGACTCGCCCGGGCAATTGCCGCGCATAGGCGCTGAAATCAGCGGCGATGATCGCCCAGTCCTCCTGGGTTCCGTCCTGCATGTGGGTGAAGCGCGCATGAGCATCCACCGGCTATCCTCCTAGAACGCCACCTTGCCCAGCAGCATGTCTCGGTACATGACGAAGTCACCGAGCAGGCTGTAGAACGGATGTTGGAAAGTGGCAGGACGGTTTTTCTCGAAGAAAAAATGCCCGACCCAGGCGAAACCATAGCCGGCCACTGGCAAGGCGATCCACAGCCACCAGGCGCCGACGACCAGGGCCATGGCGAAAACCAGAATGACCAGGGAGGTGCCGATGAAGTGCAAGCGTCGGCAGGTGCTGTTGCCGTGTTCGCTGAGGTAGTACGGGTAGAACTCGGCGAAGGTGTTGAATCGTCTAGCGTTTTCCACGACTGCGCTCTCTGTGGCTATTGTTTTGGCTACCGATGTTTTCCAGCTTGTTAACAAGTCTAGAGTGCTGATTTGTAACGGCCAGTGACAATCAGCGCCACTTTAGTATCCTTCGCAAATCCAGCCGTACCCTGCGGCTCGTCATGCAAGTAAACGTCATGAGCGAACGAACCACTTCTTCAAGCTGGGCGATGGGGATTGTCAAGGCGTTGGAAATGGACGGCCTGGACTGTCGGGCGCTGTTCAAGCGACTGGGCCTGGATTTCGAGGCGCTGGACGACCCCGACGCGCGTTTTCCCCAGGACTCGATGACGCGGCTCTGGCAATTGGCGGTGGAGATATCGGGCAACCCGGCCATCGGCTTGAACATGGGCAAGGTGGTGCGCCCGGCATCGTTCCATGTGGTCGGTTACGCGTTGATGTCCAGCCGCACGCTGGTCGAAGGGTTCCAGCGGCTGGTGCGCTATCAGCGGATCATTGCCGAAAGCGCTGACTTGAGCTTCCGTCATCTGGAAGAAGGCTATGGGTTGATCCTGACGGTGCATGGCGATCACCTGCCACCGACCCGGCAAAGCGCCGAAGCGTCCCTGGCTTGCGCGCTGGCCCTGTGCAACTGGCTGACCGGACGCCCCCTGCGTCCAGTGAAAGTGCTGTTCCAGGGCGCCGAGCCCGATGACGTTGCACCTTATCAGCAGGCCTTTGGCGCGCCGTTGGTGTTCGATGCTCCTTGCGACGCGCTGATTTTCCAGCAGGACGACATGGAGGCGCCGCTGCCCACGGCCAACGAGGCCATGGCGCTGCTCCATGACCGGTTTGCGGGGGAGTACCTGGCGCGGTTCTCCGGCAGTCGCGTGACTCACCAGGCGCGACAAGTGCTGTGTCGGCTGCTGCCCCAGGGCGAGCCCAAGCGCGACGTGGTGGCGCAGACACTGCACCTGTCGCAACGCACCTTGCAGCGGCGCTTGCAGGAAGAGGGCACCAGTTTCCAGAGTTTGCTGGACGACACCCGACGCGAGCTGGCCGAGCAATACCTGGCGCAGCCGAGCATGACCCTGCTGGAAATTGCATATCTGTTGGGGTTTGCCGACCCGAGCAACTTTTTCCGAGCCTTCCGCCGTTGGTTCGGTACCACACCCGGCGACTATCGCACGCGAGGCGTGGCCAAGCCGGTCAGTGACGCCAGAACGCCGGAATACACAGCACGAACACCGTAATGATCTCCAATCGGCCCAGCAGCATGCCAGCCGAGAGAATCCATTTGGCCGCGTCCGGCAGCGGGGCAAAGTTGCCGGCCGGGCCGATGGTTTCGCCGAGCCCCGGGCCGACGCCAGA
Organism: Pseudomonas agronomica; assembly: GCF_025917275.1. GTDB lineage: Bacteria > Pseudomonadota > Gammaproteobacteria > Pseudomonadales > Pseudomonadaceae > Aquipseudomonas > Aquipseudomonas agronomica. Next base: position 7,319 of record NZ_JAOSHO010000183.1, read on the forward strand.
CACAGTGCTCGCCGCGCCGGTCAACGCCGTCATCCACTCCACGCCCAACAGGGACAGCAGCAGTGCGATCACGCAGATGGTGATGGCGAAGAAGAACGAAAAGGTCAGGATCGAGCGCACGATTTCTTCATCGAGGCGATGGCCGTTGTACTTCTGCTTGATCACCGCACGCGGGTGAATTAGCTGATTAAGGTTGGCCCGGAGCAGGATATAGGCAACCTGGAAACGGAAAATCTTGATCCCGCCGGCGGTCGAGCCGGAGCAGCCGCCGACGAACCCCAGGTAGAAGAACAGCATCAGCGAGAAATTGCCCCACAGGCTGTAGTCCCCCAGGGCGAAACCGGTGGTGGTGACGATGGAGGTCACGTTCAGCGCCACGTGTCGCAGCGCGTCGAGCCAATGCAGGTCGGTGGTCGCCCAATACCAGGTGCCAAGCACCAGCCAGGTGATCAGTAGCACGCCGATCAGCCCCTGTACTTGTTGGTCCTTGATCAGCGCCCGCCGATTGCCTCGCAGCATCGAAACGTACAAGGCGAACGGCAGGCTGCCGAGGATCATGATGACGATCGCGACCCAATGCACCGCTGGCTGGGTCCATTTGGCCAGGGACAGGTCCGAGGTGGAAAAGCCGCCAGTGGAAATCGCCGACATCGAGTGGTTGATCGCATCGAACAGGCTCATCCCCGCCCACCAGAGCGCCAGCGTGCCGAGAATGGTGATGCCCACGTAGGACGCCACGATCAGCCGCGCCACCATGTGCGAGCGCGGCATGACCTTTTCCGAGCGGTCGGACGATTCAGTCTGGAACAGCCGCATGCCACCGATGCGCAACAGCGGCAGGATCGCCACGGCCATGCCGATAAAGCCGATACCGCCGAGCCAGTGCAGCAACGAGCGCCACATCAGGATGCCCGGCGACATCGTGTCCAGGCCGCTCAACACCGTCGCCCCGGTGGCGGTGATCCCCGACATGCTTTCGAAGAAGGAATCCGTGTAACTGATGTGTTGGGTCAGCAAGAAGGGCAGCGCGGCAAAGACACACACCACCAGCCAACTGCTGACGGTCAGCAGGTACATGTCCCGGGGACGCAGGTGCACGTGTTCCGGACGTCCGGGAAGGATCAGGGCCAGGCCGGCGACAAAGGTGATCATGCTCGACCAGAGGAACGAGGGCAGGTCGCTGGTGCGTTCGAAGACCAGCAGCGTCGCCATCGGCACGACCATGAAGATCGCCAGGGTGATCAGGAAGATGCCGATGATGAAACCAATGATCCGCAGGGTCGGCAACGCCATGAAGTCCGCTCGGGCTGAAGAGGAAAGGGCGCCATTCTACCTGCGACAGGTGGCATGTAAACCGGCGCCCGGTGTCGCTTGTAACTGAATTTGAACTAACGAACTGGCCGCACAAGCCTCTAGAATAGCCAAACAATTTTTCCAGGAGGTGGCCGATGCAGGCTCTCGACGCTTTGCTCAACCGTGTTTCCGTCCCGCGCCTGGTGGACCCGGCGCCCACGCCCGAACAGCGCGAGGTCATGTTCGCCGCCGCGATGCGGGCGCCCGACCATGGTCAGTTGCGGCCATGGCGTTTCCTGACAGTTGAAGGGCAGGCGCGCCATCGCATGGGTGAACTGCTGGCCGAAGCGGCACGGTTCAACGACCCGCTGGTGGCCGAAGCCGTGGTGGAAAAGGCGCTTAACGGCCCGCTGCGCGCGCCTCTGGTCGTGGTGGTGATCGCCCGGTTGCAGGACCATTTCAAGATCCCGAAATCCGAGCAACTGCTGGCGGCCGGCTGCGCCGCCCATGGCATCCTCCTGGCGGCTTATGCCCTGGGAATCGGCGGAGTTTGGCGCACGGGCGAACTGGCTTACTCGCCGCATGTGGCCAGGGGGCTGGGGCTTGAAGAGGGCGAAGAAGTGATTGGTTTCCTCTACCTCGGTACCCCGCAGAAAGAAGCGCGCACGGCGCCGCAGGAAGATATCGGGCTATTTGTCCAGGAGTGGACAGGCCTGTAGCCGCTGCGTAGGAGCTGGGTACGAGCTGCGTAGGAGCTGCGTAGG
>NZ_JAOSHO010000184.1 GCF_025917275.1 Pseudomonas agronomica
AGGCCGGAGGCCTGGGTTTAGCGCTTCACGGCCGTCGGCCTGGTCAACTCAGCCCGCTTGCTCAGCAAATCGAACACCGCCGGATACGCCGGTCGTTCGATATAGCGTCCGGCCCCGCGCTCGGCCCGCAGGTCGCCGTCGGCCCAGACCAGCCGACCCTGGCTGATGGTGTGGCTGGGCACGCCGCGTACGGTCTTGCCTTCGAAGATGTTGAAGTCCACTTGCTGGTGGTGGGTCTTGGCGGAGATCGTCCGACTGCCCTGGGGATCCCAGAGCACCAGGTCCGCGTCGGCACCGACGCGGATCGCGCCTTTACGTGGGTAGAGGTTGAAGATTTTCGCGGTGTTGGTGGAAGTCAGGGCGACGAAGTCGTGCATCGACAATTTGCCGCTGTTGATCCCTTCGTCCCAGAGCACGGCCATGCGGTCTTCGATACCGGCGGTGCCGTTGGGGATCTTGCTGAAGTCATCGCGGCCGGCGGCTTTCTGTTCCGCGCAGAAACAGCAGTGGTCGGTGGCAGTCGTGTGCAGGTTGCCGGATTGCAGGCCATGCCAGAGCGCTTCCTGGTGCCCACGCGGACGGAAGGGCGGGCTCATCACATAGCCGGCGGCGGTCTGCCAGTCGGGATCGCGATAAACACTGTCGTCCAGCAGCAGGTGCCCCGCCAATACTTCACCGTAGACCGGCTGGCCCTTGCCACGGGCGTAGGTGATTTCGTCCAGCGCTTCTTTCGTCGAGACGTGTACCAGGTACAGCGGCGTGCCGAGGGTTTCGGCGATACGGATGGCCCGGCTGGCGGCTTCGCCTTCCACTTGGGAAGGGCGCGACAGCGGGTGGGCTTCCGGCCCGGTGATGCCTTGGGCCAGCAGCTTGCGTTGCAGGTGATAGACCAGCTCGCCGTTCTCGGCATGCACGGTGGGCACCGCGCCCAGTTCCAGGCAGCGCTCGAAGCTCGCCACCAAGGTGTCGTCGGCGGCCATGATCGCATTCTTGTAGGCCATGAAATGCTTGAAGCTGTTGACGCCGTGATGGCTGACCAACTCGCCCATTTCTTCGCGGACCTGTTCGCTCCACCAGGTGATTGCCACATGGAAGCCGTAGTCGCTGGCGCTTTTTTCGGCCCAGCCCCGCCATTGATGAAACGCTTCCATCAGCGATTGCTGCGGGTTGGGAATCACGAAGTCGATGATTGACGTGGTGCCCCCGGCAAGGCCTGCCGCCGTGCCGCTGAAGAAGTCTTCGCTGGCGACCGTGCCCATGAAGGGCAGTTGCATATGGGTGTGGGGATCGATGCCGCCTGGCATCAGGTATTGACCGCTGCCATCGAGCACTTCGGTCGCCGCCGGAACATCAAGGTTGTCACCAATGGCCTTGATCACGCCGTCGGCGCAGAACACATCGGCGCGATAACTTTCATCATGGGTAATAACGGTGGCGCCACGTATCAACAGAGACATTCCGAGTTCCTCGCAGGGCATGACCGACTGTTGCCGGTTCTTTATGTTTTATCCATCACGGTAGGTTAGTCGCGCAGTGTTTTAATCTTGTCACGACTGTCAGGATTAGACGCTAGCTTGAGTTATTGAAATGAGCAAGATTATTTTTTATAAGCTTATACGTTTTATAAGTTATTGAATTTAAAGTAATAAATATTCAAATCACCAAATTGGTGAGCATGCTCACCAATTTGACGCACTTGACAGGATCGCTATTTGAGCGAGATTTATCATGGTAAATCAGCCGCTTGAAAGCGCTTGTAGTGCGATCTAGACACTTCGCGTGGATCAGCGGCGCACCACTTTGAATCTCCCACTCGACAGGACGCGGAGGTCATCTAGCCTGAACATCGATGATCAGAGAGTGGAGCAGGACGACAAGTTGACCTTAAAGCGTTGAAGATCAAATGGTTGAAAGGAACATATCGATCACCCCGCCAGTTATTCAGGTCATTCGGCACGGTTATTGAGTGTCATCGTGGTCTGGCGGGGTGATCGGCAGTACGCGTGCAAGTACTCCAGCCATCGCCCGTCGATGAGCAAAAAATAATGAAAACAGTGGAGCGGACATGACCAGATCAACAGTGACCGAGCGCGACGGATTATTCGAACTCGAAGCCGGCAGCGACGTCCTCGACAGCCCCCGTTACAACCACGACATCGCACCTACCAAGGTGCACGAGCGAACCTGGAACAAATGGCACATCACCGCACTGTGGGTTGGCATGGCGATCTGCGTGCCGACCTATACCTTGGGCGGCGTGCTCACGGCCTATTTCGGCTTGACGGTGGGCGAGGCGCTGCTGGCGATCCTGTTCGCCAACGTCATCGTGTTGATCCCACTGACCCTCAATGCGTTCGCCGGAACCAAGTACGGCATCCCGTTCCCGGTGCTGCTGCGTTCGTCCTTCGGCGTCATCGGTTCCAACGTGCCGTGCCTGATTCGCGCCCTGGTCGCCTGTGGCTGGTTCGGCATCCAGACGATGTTCGGCGGGCTGGCGATCCACCTGTTCCTCGGCTCGGTGTTCGAAGGCTGGAAGAGCCTAGGCGGTACCGGCGAAGTGATTGGCTTCATGGTGTTCTGGGTCCTCAACCTGTGGGTGGTGCTGCGCGGCGCCGAGTCGATCAAGTGGCTGGAAACCTTGTCTGCGCCGCTGCTGGTTCTGGTGGGGGCCGGGCTGTTGGTGTGGGCGTTGCCCAATGTGTCGCTGACCGAGCTGATGGCAGTCCCGGCCAAGCGACCCGAAGGCGCTGGCGTGACTGGCTATTTTCTCGCCGGGCTGACGGCGATGGTCGGTTTCTGGGCCACCTTGTCGTTGAACATCCCGGACTTCAGCCGCTATGCCAAGAGTCAGAAAGACCAGATCGTCGGGCAGGTCATCGGCCTGCCGTTGACCATGTTCCTGTTCGCCTCCCTCGGCGTGGTGATGACCGCCGCCTCGGAAAAACTGGTGGGCGTGACCGTCTCCGACCCTGTGACGTTGATCGGGCACATCCAGAGCCCACTGTGGGTGGCGTTGGCCATGGTGCTGATCATCGTCGCCACGCTCTCGACCAACACCGCGGCCAACATTGTCTCGCCGACCAATGACTTCCAGAACCTGGCGCCGAAACTGATCGGCCGCACCAAGGCCGTGCTGCTCACCGGCCTGGTGGGGCTGGCGCTGATGGGCCACGAGTTGCTGAAAAAACTCGGCTGGATCGTTTCCGACGTCAGCCTGGAGTCGGTTTATTCGAATTGGCTGCTGGGCTATTCGAGCCTGCTGGGGCCGATCGCCGGGATCATGGTGGTGGATTATTTCCTGATCAAGCGACAGCAGTTGGACCTGGCCGGCTTGTACCGCGACGACATCTACCCGGCGTGGAACTGGAACGGTTTCATCGCCTTTGGCGTACCGGTGGTGCTGACGTTGCTGTCCCTGGGCAGCGATGCGTTCAGCTGGTTCTACAGCTACGGCTGGTTCACCGGCTCGGCGTTGGGCGGGGTGATTTATTACGGGTTGTGCAGTATGCGAGCGAGCCCGTCCGTCGCTAAAACCGCGGTGTGAAGGAGGGCCTCATCGCGAGCAAGCTCGCTCCCACACTGGATTGAGGTGCACAGCAGATCCCTTGTGGGAGCGAGCTTGCTCGCGATAGCGGTCTCAAACACACCCAAAAATGCCTGAAGAAAATGGAGATCCCCATGAACGCAGCCACCGACGTCCTGCAATCCACCCACCGGCACATCAACCGCGACCGCCTCTGGCAATCACTCATGGACCTGGCCCAGCTCGGCGCCACGGTCAAGGGCGGTGTGTGCCGGCTGGCCCTGACCGACCTCGATCGCCAGGCCCGCGACTTGTTCGTGCAATGGACCGAAGCGGCAGGGTGTACGGTCAGCGTCGACGCCGTGGGCAATATCTTCGCCCGGCGCCCGGGGCGCAATCCGAACCTGCCGCCGGTGATGACCGGCAGCCACATCGACACCCAGCCTACCGGCGGCAAGTTCGACGGCTGCTTCGGCGTATTGTCCGGGCTGGAGGTGCTGCGCACCCTCAACGACTTGGGCATCGAGACCGAAGCACCCTTGGAAGTGGCGGTCTGGACCAACGAAGAAGGTTCGCGCTTTGCCCCGTGCATGATGGGCTCCGGGGTGTTCGCCGAGAAATTCACCCTCGAAGAAACCCTCGCCAAGACCGACGCCGAAGGCATCACGGTGGGCCAGGCGCTGAACGCCATCGGTTACGCCGGCCCTCGGCAGGTGAGCGGTCATCCGGTGGGGGCGTATTTCGAGGCCCACATCGAGCAGGGGCCGATCCTGGAGGATGAGGGCAAGACCATCGGCGTGGTGATGGGCGCCCTCGGGCAGAAATGGTTCGACCTGACCCTGCGCGGCGTCGAGGCCCACGCCGGCCCCACGCCGATGCACTTGCGCAAGGACGCCCTCGTGGGCGCCTCGATCATCGTCGGTGCCGTCAACCGCGCCGCCCTCGGTCATCAGCCCCATGCCTGCGGCACGGTCGGGTGCCTGCAAGCCTACCCGGGATCACGTAATGTCATCCCTGGCGAGGTGCGCATGACCCTGGACTTCCGTCACCTGGAACCGGCGCGCCTGGATTCGATGATCGCCGAGGTCAAGCAAGTGATCGAAGACACGTGTCGGCAACACGGCCTGACCTTTGACTTGAAACCCACGGCTGACTTTCCGCCGCTGTATTTCGATCCGGGCTGCGTCGAGGCGGTACGCGACGCTGCCCAAGGCCTGGGCCTGTCCCACCTGGACATTGTCAGCGGCGCCGGCCATGACGCGATTTTCCTCGCGGAACTGGGCCCCGCCGGCATGATCTTCGTGCCCTGCGAAGGCGGCATCAGCCACAACGAAATCGAAAACGCCGCCCCCGACGACCTCGCCGCCGGCTGCGCCGTGCTGCTGCGCGCCATGCTGGCCGCCTCCCAGGCGATCGCCGAGGGGCGCATGGCGGCTTGAGGCTGCCAGGATAAAAGATCGCAGCCTCGTTGCACTCGGCAGCTCCTACGAGGGAGCGCCCTGTAGGAGCTGGCGAAGCCTCGGGCCGCGTTCGGACGATCTTTTTGCTTATCAAGCCCAAATAGCATCCCATAGAGGATAGTCACCCACGCGCGTCACCAGTCCTGCGCGCAAGGGATTGTTGATGATATATCTAGCGGCGTCTTTCAGATCCTCATCCTTGCGTAGTGCACGATCGTAATAGCCTCGCTGCCATAATCGGCCTTGTTGGCAACGGGCAAGGTTGATGGTTCGGCTGCTGCGGGATTTGATGCGATTCATCAAGCCGGCCAGGTTGCCAGCTTGCAACTGTGCCAACCAATGCAGGTGGTCTGGCATTACGACCCAGGCAAGGGAGGTCACCAGTGAGGCTTCTTCGGCACTGCGTAACTGTTCAACAAGCAGGCGGCCCAGCCGCCAGTCACTAAAGATCGGCTGGCGCTGGTGCACAACGGTGGTCAATAAGTAGATTCGGTCGAGCTCGTTTACTCGACCTTTGCGCAAACGACATCTATGTACTGCGATGGGCATTGGTAGATTTCCAAAAATTGGTAGAACACTGAAATTAGTCGTTGCGACGAAGGCCGGCTGGAAAAGCAATTGCGCAATATTTCAACGCACCAATTTTTGTAGGAGCTGGCGAAGCCTGCGATCTGTTGATCTTTTGATCTTTTGATCTTTCGCTTGAGATTAAGGTGTTTGGGAAAGATCGCAGCTTCGTTTCACTCAGCAGCTCCTACGCAGCTCCTACGCAGCTCCTACCCAGCTCCTACGCAGCTCCTACCCAGCGCCTACGCAGATATTGCGCAGCGCCTACGCAGCTCCGCGGGAACGTGTAGTCGCTGCGGATGGTCGTAACTTCCGTGCGCTTTTGACCCATGGAGACCCAATGAATCAGGATGTCCCGAACACCGACACCAATCGCCGCCAGTTGCTGCAGATCATTGCCGGGCTGTCTGACGGCGTCATACTCGTCGAGGTCGACCAGACCATTGCCTGGGCCAACGAGGCTGCATTGACCATGCACGGCGTCCAGGAACTGAGCGAACTGGGTGCCAACGCCAAGGAATATGCCCGGCGTTTCAACTTGCGCTATCGCAACAATCATCCGCTACCCGAGGACAACTATCCCATTGCCCGCGTGGCCCGTGGCGATGAGTTCAGCGATGTGCTGGTGGAGGTCACGCCAGTGGCCGACCCCGATCGCACCTGGGTGCACCGCATCCGCAGCATGGTGCTGGCCGACCGCGCTGGCGAGCCGGAATACCTGGTGTTGATTCTCAGCGATGCCACCGAGTGGGCCAGCGCCGAACAGCGTTTCGAAAGAACCTTCGCCGCCAACCCGGCGCCTGCGGTGATCTGCCGACTCAGCGACTTGCGCTACATCAAGGTCAACCCCGGCTTCCTGGAAATGACCGGCTACAGCCGCGAGCAGGTGATTGGCCGTTCGGTGTACGAATTGGATGTGCTCGAGGCCGCCGAGAAGCGCGACCTGGCCATCGAACGACTGGGGCAGGGCGCAACCATTCCGCAAATGCAGGCCGAAATGCGTTTGCCGGACGGCACGATCAAGCAGGTGATCGTCGCTGGCCAGCCCCTGGACCTGCACGATGAAGACTGCATGCTGTTCTCGTTCATGGACATGGAGCCACGGCGCAAGGCCGAAACGGCGCTGCGCCAGAGCGAGGAACGCTTCGCCAAGTCATTCCGCCTGTCTCCGGTGCCCACCTTGATCTGCAGCGGCGAATTGCAATTGCTCGAAATCAATGAAGCTTTCCTCCAGGCGACCGGTTACGCCAGCGAGGAACTGCTGGGCAAGACCGTGGACGAAATCGGCTTCCTGGACAAGGAGGCGGGCGCTGCGTTGTTTTCCCGGCTGGAGAAGGCTGCCGCCGTGTCGAGTTTCGACGTCAAGGTGCACAAAAAGGGCGGCGAGCAGATCGATTGCGAAGTGGCCGCCGATACCGTGTCCATCCAGGACAAGCCGTGCTATTTGCTGGTGCTGATGAACATCACCGAACGCAAGCGCTCGGAGCTGGAATTGGTGGCGGCCATCGAGGAAGTGATGAAGGACGCTTCGTGGTTCAGCCGGACCCTGATCGAAAAACTGGCGAACGTGAAAAGCATCAACGCGCAATCGCCCTCGACGTCGTTCACCGAACTGACAGCCCGGGAGCGTGACGTGCTGGGACTGATCTGCGAAGGGCTGGCTGACAAGGAAATTGCCGCACGCTTGAAGCTGGCCCCCAACACCGTGCGCAATCACGTGGCGACGCTGTATTCGAAGCTGGATGTCCACAGCCGCAGCGAAGCGATTGTCTGGGCTCGGGAGCGAGGCCTGTTCGGCAATGAATGGCGAATGAAGGCACTATAGTGGCTAGTGCATATGCACCTGGCGTTCTGGTGCAAATTCGGGTTCTACCCAGGCGGTTACGTCCCTAGGCTGGTGGGGTGCGGCATTGTTTTGAGTGCCGCGTCCCCACGAAACAGTCAAGGAATACGTCACGATGTGCAGCAAACCCTTTGAAAGTGAGACCAACAAGACGTCTGCGCGAGCCAGGAGGCCGGAGCTGTCTGCCGGTCATTTGCGACTTCGAAGCTGAGGTTCGCCCCATGACCCAACTGGCTCCGTTACGCGCCCGTCTCGAGAACAGCTTCGCGCCGCTGTCCTGTGAGTGCAGCCTCAATGGCGACGGCACGCTCACGATTCGTTTGTATCACCAGGAAAGCGGTGAGGTCGACCTGGTGGTCAGCGGCATGAGCGTCGACAGCATCCGCTCCGAAGAGGGCCTGGAGAAACTGGTCGATGAGTTGCGCTATGAGCTGCAGAACACACCGTTGCATCGAAGTGATCCTGCCTGAGCAATGGCGAGGTAGGCTGGCGAAGCCTGCGATCTTTTGATCTTGATCTTGATCTTGATCTTGATCTTGGGATTCAGGTGGCTGGGGAAAAGATCGCAGCCTCGCTTCGCTCGGCAGCTCCTACACAGCTCCTACACAGCTCAATACAGCTCCTACACAGCGCGGCGGGCTCTCTTGCGACGGGACAGGTTTTTACAACAACGTCGCCCGACAATCGAGCGCCAACCGCGCGCCGCCTGATGCGCTGCGGTCCACCTCCAGCGTAAACCCATGCAGGCTGACAATCGCGGCGACGATCGACAGGCCCAGGCCGAATCCGCCGTGTTGGCTGCTGCCTTCGGCGCGATAGAAGCGTCGGAATACTGCCTTGCGTTCGGCCTCGGGGATACCGGGGCCGGAATCGAGCACTTCGATGCGGGTGCTGTCGCCCTGGTCGATGCCCTTCAGGATTACCTCGCCGCCCGGCGGGGTGAATTTGATCGAGTTGCTCAACAGGTTCGATACCGCTTCGAATAGCAACGCCCGGTCGCCATTGAGCAGGGGCAGGGCGTCGGGCACATCCAGGGTGAAGACCAATTCGCGCTCTTCGGCCAGCGGCAAGTAGAAGTCATGCAATTCCTGCAATAGTTGCAACGGATCGAGGCGCACGAAACCTGAGCGGCGCTGCTGGTCCTCCAGTTCCGAAATCCTCAACAGGCCACGAAACCGCGCCATGAGCGTATCGGTCTCGGCGATCACCTGGTCCATCTGCAACGCTTCGGGGGAGCCGTCGGCGGCTTCCTGCTGGATGCGATAGAGCTGGGCGCGCAGGCGGGTGAGCGGGGTGCGCAAATCATGGGCGATGTTGTCGCACACGCCCTTGACCTCGTTCATCAACCGCTCGATGCGGTCGAGCATGGCATTGACGATCGCCGCCAGCATGTCCAGTTCATCGCGTCGGCTCGACAGCGGCAGGCGATGGGTCAGGTCGCCAGCGACGATGGCTTCGGCACTGGCCTGCAGTTGGCGAATGCGCTGCAACGGTCGGCGGCGCAACAGGTGCCAGCCAGCGACGCCCGGCAGGATTGTCAGCGAGACGCCCCAGAACAGCGCGTGCAGGATGATGCGTGTAACGGCGAACAGCGAACCGTTGTCCCGCGCCAGTACCAGCCAGCGGCCGTCCTGTGTCCGGGACGCCACCGCATCGCAACTGTCGGAAGGCACGTCCGGATCGTCGGAATCCACGCAGCCGCCGAGCATGTGGATCTTGCCGTCGAGCGGCAGGTCGGCGGGGATTCGCTGGATCGGCCCGCTCAAGTGACGCAACTGCGGGTCGAACAGGCCGTAGGCGTCGACGCCGCGCTCGTCCAGCGTCAGGCTGGCCATGAGCGCATCTTCCAACTGATCGCCGTGGATGCGCGCGAACAAGTGCTGGCGCTG
>NZ_JAOSHO010000185.1 GCF_025917275.1 Pseudomonas agronomica
CAGCTCCTACACAGCTCGTACACAGCTCCTACAGGCAGGCCAGCGGCAGCGGGCTGTTCCCACAGGGTCAGGTGGTGGTCTTACTGGCGGCGCAACCGCATCAATTCCGGCAACCCGATCTTCAGCAGACGCGCCGTGCGCCCCCGAGCGAGCTCTTCCAGGCCTTCATGAGATGGCAAATGGGCCATCTGCGCAGCCATGTTCATCACCAGCGCCTCGCGGGAATAAACCCCACCGCCCAGGCCATACACTGCCGCGATCAACTCTCGCAGCTCCAGCGGCAGCCGCCAGCGGGTGCGCAGCGCCGAGCCGAAACCGGCGCCGAACTGTTCAAGGGAATCCCCGACTTCCTCGGGCTCATCCAAATCGCCACCGGCCTGCGTCCATTCTTCCAGGCAGCGCAGCAGCGCCAGATCGCCCAAGCGATGCAGCAGGCCCGCGCAATAGCAGCGCTCCTGCTCCAGGTCCAGCATCCGGGCGATCGTCCGGGCGTACTCGGCAGTGTGCAGCGATAACTCCCAATAACGTTCGGCATAGTCCGCCAGGCACGGAACATTCAGCCTGGCACAGCGCTTGATGGTCAAGCCGAGGATCAGATTCATGCTCTGTCCGGTACCGAGCTGGTGCAACGCCTGGGCCACGGTCTGTACCGGACCGCCGCCCTGATGCTGGGCAGCGCTGTTGGCCGCGGCGATCAGCACGGCGGTGATCTGCGGATCGGTGCGGATCTCTTCTTCCAGCAGCTTCAGATCCAGCCCGCCGGGATTGAGGCTGCGCTTGATCGCCACTTGCACATCGGTCATCAACGGCGCGCCTTCTGCCAGGTCCCGTCGGCGCTCAAGGAACGTGGCCAACGTCAGCCCCGGCCCCGGGGTTGGCGCGGGATTGGAAGTGTCTTCGCCGCTCAATAGCAAGCCTTGCAAACGCTGGGTCAGGTTCTCGCGGTTCAAGGGCTTGGTCAGGTACGCCGTCGGCGCCAGCGGCAAGACCTCGCGCACGCTGGCGCCGTCGTTGCGGCGGCTCACCAGGATGAACGGCAACGCGGGCGTACGGTGCTGCTGGCGCAAGCTGCGCAAAATGCTCAGGCCATCGACACCTGGCAACTCCCAATCAGCGATTATCAGATCGTAGGGGGTGTGCGCCAGCAGCTCCAAGGCCTGCCGTCCCTCGTCACAGGTGTCCACCCGCGCATCGCAACGCACGCGTGACAAGACCTGCTCAAGCAGTTCCCTGGACGCTGGATCGGCCTCGGCGATCAGCACACGCGGTACAGCAGGTAAATCCACAGCAGTCATGCCGCATCGCTCCCTTGCAATACATGCACCTTAGACAATTGCGGCCGTTCCAGACAGCCCAAAAACACCGGCCTCTTTCCTCGGGCATGAAAAAACCCGCCGAAGCGGGTTTTTTGTGGATCAACGCACAGCTCAAGGCTCTTGAATATCAGAGCTCGGAGAAGCACTCTTCGATGATCGCCAGGCCCTTGTCCAGTTGCTCATCCGGCGAAGTCAGCGGCACCAGCACCCGCAGGACGTTGCCGTAAGTGCCGCAGGACAGCAGGATCAGGCCTTTGTCACGCGCCTTGGCGACGACTTGCGCCACCGCGGCAGCGTTCGGCTTGTGGCTGTCGCCATTTTCGAACAGTTCCACGGCAATCATTGCGCCCAGGGCACGTACTTCACCAATCACAGGGTATTTCTTCTGGATAGCCTTGAGGCCAGTCACCAGGCGCTCGCCCACGGCCTTGCAGCGATCCAGCAGGTGTTCTTCTTCGAACACTTCCATCACCGCCAGCGCTGCGGCGCAAGCTATCGGGCTGCCCGCGTAGGTGCCGCCCAGGCCACCCGGTGCGATGGCATCCATGTACTCGGCCTTGCCGCACACACCGGCCAGCGGGAAGCCGCCCGCGATGGATTTGGCGAAGGTGGTCAGGTCGGCGGCAACGCCCATCTGTTCCATGGCGAAGAAGGTGCCGGTACGGCCAGCACCCGTCTGCACTTCATCAGCGATCAGCAGGATGCCGTGCTGGTCGCACAGGGCGCGCAGGCGCTTCATGAATTCTTTCGGCGCCACATAGAAACCACCCTCGCCCTGGACCGGCTCGATGATGATGGCGGCGATGTCGCGCGGCTCGGCGTCGTTCTTGAAGATGCGTTCGATGCTGGCGATGGAATCGTCGATGCTCACGCCGTGCAATTCGTTCGGGTACAGCGCGCGGAAAATACCGCCGGGCATCAGGCCCATGCCGGCCGAGTACGGCACGACTTTACCGGTCAGGCCCAGGGTCATCATGGTGCGACCGTGGTAGGCGCCGGTGAAGGCGATCACACCGGCGCGGCCAGTGGCGGCGCGGGCGATCTTCACGGCGTTTTCCACCGCTTCGGAACCGGTGGTGACCAGCAGGGTTTTCTTGGCGAAATCACCCGGGACCTTGGCGTTGATTTTTTCGCACAGTTCCACGTACGGCTCGTAGGCCAGGACCTGGAAGCAGGTGTGGGTCAGCTTGTTCAGCTGTTCGGTCACGGCGGCAATGATTTTCGGATGCACGTGGCCGGTGTTCAGCACAGCGATACCGCCGGCGAAATCGATGAACTCGCGGCCTTCAACGTCGGTTACCGTGGCGTTCTTCGCCGATTCGGCGAAGATCGGGTGAATCTGGCCGACACCACGTGGAACAGCGGCGGTACGGCGGGCCATCAAGTCAGCGTTAGTCTTGCTCATTACAGTCCTCATTCGCCGCTCATCGGTCGGCGTGGCTCAAGGAATACATGGCGGGGAGGCAACTGCGACAGCATGCGATGATCGACTGCCGCAGCGTTCCGGCCACAAGAAACAGAACAGGTGAAACGCGCAAAGGGACAGCGCTCTCGTGCCCTTTGCGCTTGAAGCAGATCAGATACCCAGGCAGAGGTATTTGATTTCCAGATAGTCCTCGATGCCGTACTTGGAGCCTTCACGGCCCAGGCCCGAAGCCTTGATACCGCCGAACGGCGCGACTTCGTTGGAGATCAACCCGGTGTTGACGCCAACCATGCCGTATTCCAGGGCTTCGGCCACACGGAACACACGGCCCAGGTCACGAGCATAGAAGTACGAAGCCAGGCCGAACTCGGTGTCGTTGGACATCGCGATCACTTCGGCTTCGTCTTTGAAGCGGAACAGCGGCGCCAGCGGGCCGAAGGTTTCTTCCTTCGCCACGGCGGCGGTTTTCGGTACGTTGGTCAGGATGGTCGGCTCGAAGAAGTTGCCTTCCATCTGCTTGCCGCCCGCCAGCACGGTGGCGCCTTTGCTGACGGCATCGGCGATGTGTTCCTGGACCTTGGCGACGGCTTTTTCGTCGATCAACGGGCCAGTGGTGGTGCCGTCTTCCAGGCCGTTGCCGATCTTGAGCTTGGCGACTGCGGCCTTGAGTTTTTCGGCGAACGCGTCGTACACCGAATCCTGGATGTACAGGCGGTTGGCGCAGACACAGGTCTGGCCATTGTTGCGGTATTTGGAAATGATCGCGCCTTCGACGGCCTTATCAAGGTCTGCATCGTCGAACACGATGAACGGCGCGTTGCCGCCCAGTTCCAGGGAGACTTTCTTGATGTCCTTGGCGCATTCGGCCATCAGCTGGCGACCGATCTCGGTCGAGCCGGTGAAGGACAACTTGCGCACGGTCGGGTTGCTGGTCAGCTCGCCGCCGATGTCGCCGGCGCTGCCGGTGACCACGCTCAGCACGCCTTGCGGAATGCCCGCACGGTGCGCCAGTTCCACCAGGGCCAGGGCAGAGAATGGGGTTTGCGAAGCGGGCTTGATGACCATGGTGCAACCGGCAGCCAGGGCCGGGCCGGCCTTGCGGGTGATCATCGCCGCCGGGAAGTTCCATGGGGTAATGGCCGCAGTCACGCCAATCGGCTGCTTGATCACGATCAGGCGCTTGTCGGGCTGGTGGCCAGGAATCACGTCACCGTAGATGCGCTTGGCTTCTTCGGCGAACCATTCGATGAACGAGGCAGCGTAGACGATCTCGCCCTTGGCTTCGGCCAGCGGCTTGCCCTGCTCCAGGGTCATCAGGCGACCCAGGTCGTCCTGGTTCTCGATCAGCAATTCGTACCAGCGGCGCAGCTTGTTGGCGCGCTCCTTGGCGGTCAACGCACGCCAGGCCGGCAGCGCCTTGTCGGCGGCTTCAATCGCACGACGGGTTTCGGCAGCGCCCATCTTCGGCACCGTGCCCAGTACTTCGCCCGTTGCCGGGTTGGTGACCTTGATCGTCTGACCATTGTCCGCATCGACCCAAGCGCCATCGATAAAGGCTTGCTGGCGGAACAACTGGGTGTCTTTAAGCTGCATGTCGGCTTTCCTTAACAGCACCGCGCGCACGCGGAGCGAATTAGAGTTGTAGAAAGGCGCCTTATGGGCTGCCGTCAGGGAAATCATCCACCGGGCTGAAGCACAGAAATAACGCACATAAGCACAGACGTGCGGTTCAGCACCCAGACAAGAGCGTTTGAAATCTCAAACGAATCCTAGGGCCGATGGGGTTCGGGGACAATAGGCTGTTCGAAAAAAAGAACGAAAAAGCCGCATTTGCCTGTTTTTTCTGATCAGCGTAGCCAACAGCCGCGGAGCGAGGCAGAAACAAACGGCAAATCAGCAGCATGGACGCCTGCCATGCTTATGAGTATCATGGCGCCCGCGTTGCACCAGTAGCTCAGCTGGATAGAGTACTGCCCTCCGAAGGCAGGGGTCGTGGGTTCGAATCCCGCCTGGTGCACCATACATGGAAAATCAAAAAACCCCAGTCCTCGCGGACTGGGGTTTTTTTGTTGCCTATTTTTTACTCAACGCCTGCGCAACGCCTCCAACCGCGCCGGCAAGTCTTCCTTGGGGAAACGTTTGTGCAGCGCCAGCAGTTTTTCATCAGCGGCTTTTCCATCACCCGCCTCACGCAAACGCAGGATTTCCATCAAGCCTTGCTCCAGCGATGGCAGCGCAGCCGGCGCGACCTTGCTCATTTTCGTGGCAGGCTTTTCCATCGGGGCCTGGTCGGCGCTTGCCGGAGCCCGGGCCAACTCGCCCTGGGGCGCCATGCGGACGATCGGTGCGGGCGCGGGCATGGCCGGCGGCGCTGCGGCAGCCGCGGGTTCTTGCCGGTCGGCGGACAATTCCATGGATGCGAGTGAGGACGGATGATCCTCGGGAACGGGTGAACGCAGCACCAGGCCGATCATCAGCGCCACACCGGCGACCGTGGCGAATGCCATTTGCCAGCGCGGCCGTTGACAGGCTTGCAACCAGCGTTGCCAGAGGCTGGGCGGCGGCGCCGGGGCTTCGCGTCGGGCGGTAGCCAGGATAAAGGCGTCCAGGGAGGCCGGCGGTTCGCCGCTGGCGTGTTGGCGAAAATGCTCGATGAGCCTTTCATCGTTGGGATCCGGGGTATGTTTGGGGTCGATCATGCGGGTACCTCCTCGGCCAACAGTCGATGCAATTTCTGTTGGGCGTAACGCAAGCGGCTCTTGACCGTTTCCAGCGGGGCTTCGGTCAGCGCCGCAATTTGCGGCAATTCCAGTTCGCCGTGCAGGCGCAGCAGGAACACTTCCCGCTGATCCTCGGGCAAGGCCTGCAAGGCGGCATCGAGCCGTGCCTGGTCGCGGCTCAGGCTCAATTGGTGTTCGGGGCTGCTGGCGTCGTCGGGCTGGACGTGGAGTTGCTCGTCATAGCTGTCATGCAACGGATTGTGGACACCGTGTTTGCGCCAGTGGTCAATCAACCGGTTGCGGGCGATCTGGAACAGCCAGGTCCGAAAACTAGCTCGCCCTTGTGGCTGGGTGGTGCTGCGAATCAGGCTGAGCCAAGTGTCCTGGAACACTTCCTCGGCCAGTTCGGCCTTGTTGCTCAGGGACACAAGGAACCGATAGAGCCCTTGGCGATGACGTGCATACAGGGCTTCGAAAGAAGCCCCGTCGCCATCGCGGTAGCGGGCCAGCAGCGATTCGTCGCTGGGGGAATCAAGCGCAGCGGGCATGTGGGGGGCGAACTCCTTTCGATGTAGAACACGGCCTGCCGGTTGCAGAGGACTCTGTGGAAGCCGGGCTTGCCCGCGAAGGCAAGCCAGCTCCCACATTTTGATCCTCGTTATGCGCAGGATCAGCGCTTGGCCGCAGGCTCGAGGCTCTGGGCCAACTCCACCAACTGCACGAACTCCGAGCGCAACCCAAACGGATCATCGCCGCGGGCCGAGCGCGCCAATTGCGCGGTGTCCTTCAGGCTCATCGTGCCAGTGTAGCGTCCATCGCCCTTGAGCTGCTGGGCAAAGGCGGCCACGGACGCGGCGAAGCGCAGGTCATCGCTGGGTTGTTTTTCGCTCTGCGCACTGGCGATTGGATGCTCGATCAAGCGACTGCTGCCACCCTCGACCGGTTTGTAGCGTACACGCAACATCGCCAGTTCACCGGACTTGCCGTCCGACTTCGGCGCGTTGCCATAACGCAGTGGTTCCAACCAGCCCGGTTCGCCCTTCGGGACAATTTCGTACAGCGCCGTCACCGTGTGCCCAGCGCCAATCTCCCCTGCGTCGACTTTGTCGTTGTTGAAATCCTCACGCTTCAAGGCACGGTTTTCATAGCCCAGCAAGCGATATTCGCTGACCTGGGCCGGGTTGAATTCCACCTGCAACTTCACATCCCGCGCCACCACCGCAAGGGTGGAGCTGAGCTGATCCACCAGGACCTTGCGCGCTTCGAGCAGGTTATCGATGTAGGCGTAGTTACCATCGCCAGCGTCAGCCAATTGCTCCATCAAGTGTTCGTTGTAGTTATCCACACCGAAGCCCAGCGTCGTCAGGGAGACGCCGCTTTTGCGCTGGTCCACCGCCATCTGCTTGAGGCTATCGAAATCACTGACCCCGACGTTGAAGTCACCATCGGTGGCCAGCAGGATGCGGTTGATGCCTTTGTCGATGAAGCTCTCCCGCGCCATCTGATAGGCCAGCTCGATACCCGAAGCGCCCGCCGTGGAACCACCGGCGTCGAGTTGATCGATGGCGTTGCGGATTGCCACCTTGTCGCGACCCGAGGTGGGCTTGAGGACCACCCGGGACTCGCCGGCGTAAACCACCAGGGACACCCGGTCCTGGTCGCGCAATTGGTCCACCAACAATTTGAGCGTGCTCTTGACCAGCGGCAGGCCTTCGCGACGGTCCATGGAACCGGAAACGTCCACCAGGAAGACCAGGTTGGCCGGCGCCAGGTCCGCCACGGCGCGGTCGCTGGCCTTGATACCGATGCGCAGCAAGCGGGTGTGGGGGTTCCACGGTGACGGGGCCACTTCGGTGGTCACGCCAAAGGGCGAACCGTCGGTGGGGAGGGCGTAGCTATAAGGAAAGTAATTGACCATCTCCTCCAGCCGCACCGCACCTTCGGGCGGCAGGCTACCTTGGTTGAGCAGACGTCGCACATTGGCATAGCTGCCGGTATCGACATCCACGCTGAAGGTCGAGACTGGCGTTTCGGCAACGCTATGGATGGGATTGTCCGGCAGTTTTTCGTACTGCTCGCGCGATTCGGCGCGGTAACCCGCGGCGACGGCATCGTTCGCCACGCTTGGGGCGGGCATCAATGTCGGCTTCATGGCCATGCGCTTGACTGCCGACGGGTGCATTTCGACGATCTCGCCTTGCGGCACGATGCGGGGTGTCACGGCCACTGGTTCGGACGGCGTGGCAGTCTCCCGGGACGAAGACATCCCACAACCGGCCAACGTCACCAGCAAAGTCACGGCGAAGCCTTGGGCAGCAGGACGCATAAAGAGATGTGGACGGGACATGGGCTGAACCTCGTGAATGGATGATCCGTACGCAAGGTCAGACGCAGGGCCTGCATGATTCGGGTTAACCGCTTGAAAATAATTTCCTGACTCCTCGCAGCCCTTCCTTAGTCCTTGATGCTTTTGCGATTTTCCCTCAAATTACCGCCCCCAGATCGAGACACTAAATTGCCATCACCCCTATAAGGACATTCCGTGCTCAAAACACTCCTCAAGGCCACCGCCCTCGCCGCCACCCTGTCAATGACCGGCTGCGTGTCCTACACCGTCACTGGCCCCGTGGGTGCTCCGGCGCACCCTGCTCCGATCAGCAGTCCGCGTGCTGCGCAAATCGCCGATGTGGCCGTTTCAGCCCCGGACGTCAACGACGCCACGCGCACGGCCATCAGCCGTTCCCTGACGGCTCAGCTCGATCAATACGTGCAGACTGGCGGCTACTTCAAGCAGGTCACGCAATACCCGACGCGCCTGGGCGAGAATGACGTGTTGCTCAAGTTCGACATGACTTCCCTCAAAGGCCATCGCGCCCCGCACCCGGGCTATTTCCCCGGCGCGTTGCTGACCCTGACCATCTGGATCTGGGTGAACGGTCCCATCTACGTCGACACTTTCGACGTCGCTGGAAACCTGAGCATCGTCGATCGCGACGGCAAGGAACTGGCGTCCGCCAAGGAGGAGATCAAGCTTGAACGCAACGTAGGCCTGTATGGCCGCGAATACTGGGCACCGACCATGGGGGCACAGCAATTGAATCAGTTGGTGGCGCAACTGATGGACAACGCCACGGCGCGCCTGGCCAAGCAATAATTTCTAGGAGCAGGACACCATGGGCTTCATCAAACACAGTTTCATATTGGCCGCCGTGCTGCTGACAGGTTGCGTGTCTTACTCGCAACACGAATTGCCGGACGTTAAAACCTGGCCGCCTGCCGCAGCCGCCCCAGCATCCAAGCCAACCGCCTTCGTGCGCACCACTGCGCAGAACCAGGTCAACAGTGGCCCGGCCGTCGCGTCCTCGGGCGCCCAGGCCACCGCGTGGGAAAGCTCGGTGGCCGAGACTTTCCGCGACTCCGGACGTTTTGCCCGGGTCAGCACCGACAAGGTGGAGTCGGACATCTACGCCGAAGCGACCCTGCGCAATAACGAACAGTTCAGCATGGCTTCGGCCATTATCACCGGCGCGACCTTCTTCATTATCCCGTCCACAGCCGAGAATACTTTTACGCTCGAAACCGTGTTCAAGGACAAGGACGGTAAAGAGCTGGGGCGTGTGCAGAAAAGCGAATCGGTACGCACCTGGATGCATTTGGTGCTGATCTTCGGTATTCCGTTCCAGCAGGACACCCGCGATGTGGTGCAGGCGCTGACGCGCAGCACATTGGAAGAGGCAGTGCAGCGGCGGTTGCTGTAATCGACTGCCCGCACAACGCAGGGAGCGTCCTTGTGGCGAGGG
>NZ_JAOSHO010000186.1 GCF_025917275.1 Pseudomonas agronomica
TGTGGGAGCGAGCTTGCTCGCGAAGGCGGCCTCGACAGCAGCGAAAATCCGCTGCCGGTGAGGTTGCCATGAAACCCATCGTCATCATCGGCGCCGGCCCCGCCGGTATCCGCGCTGCGCAAACCCTGGTCACCCATGGCCTCTATCCGGTCCTGCTGGACGAAGCCGCGCGCGGTGGCGGGCAAATCTACCGGCGCCAGCCCGTGAACTTCACCCGCCCGTCGGAGAAGCTGTATGGCTTCGAAGCCGCCAAGGCCAACGCCATCCACCAGACTCTGGATGAGTTGCGCAAGCAGCTCGATTACCGTCCCGACACGCTGGTATGGAACGCCGAAGCCGGTCAATTGGACACCTTGCATGAGGGCCGCACCGCTCGCCTGGATTACACCAGCGTGATCGTCGCAACGGGGGCCACCGACAGGGTCCTGCCGGTCCCTGGCTGGACCTTGCCAGGCGTCTACAGCCTGGGCGCGGCGCAGATCGCCCTGAAGTTCCAAGGTTGCGCCGTAGGTGAACGTGTGGTGTTCGCAGGCAGCGGGCCACTGCTTTATCTGGTCGCGTACCAATACGCCAAGGCCGACGCCAACGTCGTCGCCGTGCTCGACAGCTCGCCGTTGAGCGCGCAGATCCGCGCCCTGCCCGGCCTGCTGGCGCAACCGGCCACGCTTGCCAAAGGGCTTTATTACCGCGCCTGGCTGACGACTCATGGAATCCCGGTACATCAAGGTGCCAGCCTTGCACGCATCGAGGGCGAGCGCCGGGTGCAGTCGTTGAAATGGCGCAACAAAAAAATCGAGCAAACCCTCGATTGCGATGCGGTCGCCTTCGCCCATGGCTTGCGCAGCGAAACCCAACTGGCCGATCTGCTGGGCTGCGAATTTGCCTGGAGCCCGCTCAACCGCGCCTGGCTACCGCAACGCGACAGTGCCGGGCGCAGCAGTTCAGCAGGGGTCTACCTGGCCGGCGACGGCGCCGGGATCATGGGTGCCGACGCTGCCGAGATGGCGGGTGAGCGAGCGGCCCTGGCGCTGCTCGAAGACCTCGGCTACCGAGTCGACCCGCAACGTTGCACCCAGCTGGAACAGTCTCTCGTCCGCATCGGCCATTTCCGCCAGGGCCTGGAGCGCGCCTTTGCCTTCCCCGAGGACTGGGCCGGCGTCGCTCCCGACGACCTGATGATTTGCCGCTGCGAAGAAGTCAGCGTCGGCGATATCCGCCAGGTCGTCCGGGAAGGTCATTGGGAAATCAACCGGGTCAAGGCCCATTGCCGGGTCGGCATGGGCCGCTGCCAAGGGCGGATGTGCGGTGCCGCGGCAGCAGAAATCATCGCCCATGAAAGCGACCGCGCCGTCGGGGAAATTGGCCGCTTGCGGGCACAGGCACCGGTCAAGCCCGTGCCGTTTGGCCTGGAGGTCGAGCCATGATCGAGGTCGATGCAGTGATCATCGGTGGCGGCATCGTCGGCGCCTCGGCGGCGTTGTTCCTGAGCAAGGCCGGACGTCGTGTGGCGCTGCTGGAGCGGGACTTCTGCGGCTCGCACTCCAGCGGCGTGAATTACGGCGGCGTGCGGCGCCAGGGCCGTCCGTTGTCGCAACTGCCGCTGTCGCAACGGGCGCATGAGATCTGGGGGCAATTGCCGCAATTGATCGGCATCGACGGCGAGTATCAGCGCAGCGGCCATCTGAAGCTGGCCCGCAGCCTCGATGACTTGCGTTCGTTGCAGGACTACGCCGCCAGCAGCCGGGGCTTTGGCCTCGATTTGCAGCTGCTGGATCGCGACGAATTGCGCAGGCGATTTCCGTGGGTCGGCAGCGTCGCGGTCGGCGCCTCGCTGTGCCCGGACGACGGTCACGCCAACCCGCGCCTGGTCTCGCCGGCATTTGCCCAGGCGGCCCGCAAGCACGGCGCGCAGGTCCACGAACAGTGCCCGGTCAGCCAGGTCACGCACGACGGCCAGCGCTTTGTCGTGCGCACCGAAACCGGCCTCGAATTTCGCGCGCCGTGGCTGTTGAACTGCGCCGGCGCCTGGGCGAGCCGGTTTGCCGCGCAGTTCGGCGAAGCAGTGCCGATGCACGCCGGGCACCCGGCGATGCTGGTGACCGAGCCGCTGCCGGTGGTGATGGACGCCAGCACCGGCGTCGAGGGCGGTGGCATCTACGCGCGCCAGGTCGCCCGGGGCAATTGCGTATTGGGCGGCGGCCAGGGTTTCGCGCTGGACGATGCCCGCGCCCGGCCCGGCCAGAACGCGGTCATCGAGATCCTGCGCCAAGCCGTCGAACTCTACCCGTTCCTGGAGGGTGCCCAGGCGATCCGCACCTGGAGCGGCACCGAAGGCTACTTGCCCGATCGCCAACCGGTGATCGGCCCCAGCAGCACCCAACCCGGTCTCTTGCATGCGTTCGGCTTCGCCGGCGCGGGCTTCCAGATCGGCCCGGCGGTGGGCCAGGCGCTCACCGAGATCATCTGCAGCGGGGCTTCGTCCACGCCGCTGGATGCGTTTTCCATCACCCGGTTCCACTCCATCTCCGTTGCTTGATAGAGGAAGGTCGCGCCAATGAATAACGTCAAACGCAGTGCACTGTTCGGTTTCTGCTCGCTGGGTTCCGCTTGCCTGGGCGCCCTGCTCCCGGTCACCCAGGCGTTGGCCGAGCCGACGCTTTACCTGGGCATGAACGGCGGCACTATGGAGCGGTTGTATGCCGACAAGGTCTTGCCGGCCTTCGAGAAAGCCAACAACGTCAAGGTGGTGATCGTGCCGGGCACTTCGGCCGATATCCTTGCCAAGGTCCAGGCCAGCAAGGGCAACCCGCAGATGCACGTGATGTTCCTGGACGACGGCATCATGTACCGCGCCATCGCCATGGGGCTATGCGACAAACTGCAGGACAGCGCGCCCCTGGCGCAGATTCCCGCCAAGGGACGCATCAAGGACCAGGCCGTCGCCGTCAGCCTCGGCGTCACCGGACTGGCGTATAACACGCGGCTGTTCAAGGAAAAGGGCTGGGACGCACCGACGTCGTGGATGGACCTGGCCGATCCGCGATTCAAGGACAAAGTAGTCTTCCAGTCCATGGCCTCGTCCACCTTCGGCCTGCACGGTTTCCTGATGTTCAACCGGATCCAGGGTGGCAGCGAAACCGATGTCGAGCCGGGCTTCAAGGCGTGGCCGAACACGGTCGGGCGTAACGTGTTGGAGTACATCCCCAGCTCGGCGAAAATCTCCGAAATGTTGCAGACCGACGAAGCGGCGCTGTTCCCACTGACGCCGACCCAAGTCACTGCGTTGAAACTCAAGGGCATGCCGGTCGAATATGCGCAGCCGAAGGAAGGCGCGGTGGTGCTGAACGTCGCCGAATGTGCCGTCGCCCAGAACAGCGAACCCGAACTCGCGCAAAAGCTCGCCGCGTTCCTGCTGACGCCCGAGGCCCAGGCCATCGCCCTGGAAGAAGGCGACCAGATCCCGTCCAACCCCAACACGCCGACCACCGACAAGACCCGTGGCCAGGTGGAGGCAATGAAAAAATACCTGGACACCGCGATTGCCGTGGATTGGGATCAGGTCAACGAACAACGTCCGGCATGGAATGCGCGGTGGAACCGCAGCATCGAGCGCTAAAACGCGCTTTGCGGTTATCATGGGGGCCAACTCACAAACCCAGCCGATCACCTGTGGCGAGGGAGCAAGCTCTCTCGCCACAGGTTTTTCTGCGCGCTTTTCTCTTGTTCAACAGCGAACCCACCCATGCACACCCTCGCCCAACTGCGCGCCGGCCAACTTTCAGGCATAACCCGACTGGACCTGGCCTGCGGCTTGACGGAGTTCCCCCGGGAAATCTTCGAACTGGCCGACTCCCTTGAGATCCTCAACCTCAGCGGCAATCAGTTGGACACACTGCCCGACGACCTCTATCGACTGCCCCACCTGAGGGTGCTGTTCTGCTCGGACAATCGCTTCACCGAACTGCCCGAATGCCTGGGCCGTTGCAGCGCGTTGACCATGGTCGGCTTCAAGGCCAACCAAATCGAACACGTGACCAGCGCTGCCCTGCCGCCACTGCTGCGCTGGCTGATCCTGACCGATAACCGCATCAGCCATCTGCCGGATGAGCTGGGCCGACGCCCGCACCTGCAAAAACTGATGCTGGCCGGTAATCGCCTGCGCGCGTTGCCGCAGAGCCTGGCCCAGTGTCATCGCCTCGAATTGCTGCGTGTTTCCGCCAATCAACTGGCCGAGTTGCCGTCGTGGTTGCTGGAGCTGCCTAGCCTCAGTTGGCTGGCCTACGCCGGTAATCCATTGGAAATTGAAGCCGATGACGAGGCGCTGCACGTCGCGATGCCGATCGACTGGTCGCAATTGAGCTTGCAGCGCTCAGTGGGCGAAGGCGCTTCAGGCGTGATCCACCAGGCGCTGTGGCAACCGCCAGGCCGCGCAGCACGCGACGTCGCGGTCAAGCTCTATAAAGGCCAGATGACCAGCGACGGCTCGCCGTTGCATGAGATGCACGCGTGCATCACCGCAGGAAAGCACCCCAACCTGATCGAGGTGCTGGGCCAGGTCAACGGCCATCCTGAGCAACAGGCCGGGCTGGTGATGGCCCTGATCGGCCCCGATTACCGCAACTTGGCCGGGCTGCCGAGCCTGGCGTCTTGCACGCGTGACGTGTATGCCGATGAACTGCGCCTGGAGGCCGAGGTCGCCTTGCGCATTGCGCGGGGCATCGCTTCGGTGATGGCCCACCTGCATCGCCAGGGCATCACCCATGGGGATCTGTACGGGCACAACATTCTTTACAATGACCACGGCGATTGCCTGCTGGGGGACTTTGGCGCGGCGTCGTTCCATGCCCCGGTTGATGACAGACAGACCCGCGCGTTGCAACGCATCGAGGTGCGGGCCTTCGGGATTCTGCTGGGAGAGTTGCTGGCGCGGATCGATCCGGCGCTGGGTATTGAGGACCTTGCACGAGTACAAGACCTGGAGGCGCGCTGCTGTCAGCCGAATGTGCTGGCGCGGCCAGGGTTTGATGAGATTGAAGACTTATTGCACGACCGTGACGAGAGAGCTTGCCCCCGCAGAGCCCTGTAGGAGCTGCCGAGCGCAGCGAGGCTGCGATCTTCTTACAGGTGCTTGAGCTCCCGTTGAAAGACCAAAAAAGATCGCAGGCTTCGCCAGCTCCTACAGGACCCGGTGGGGATAAATGCCCTCGTCACAGGACGAGGGTTTAACCCGCCAAGCCGACAAACATGTCCTGCACGTCGTCATGGTTGTCGAGGCCTTCGAGGAAGGCCTCGACTTCGGCCATCTGCTCATCGGTCAGGCCGCTGACCGGGTTTTTCGGCTGATAGCCCAATTTGGCGGACAACACCGTGAAGCCCTGCTCCGGCAACGCCTTTTGCACGGCGTCGAGATCGGCAGGCTCGGTGATGAACAGCGTCGCGCCGTCCTCGCCCGGTTCGAAATCCTGGGCTCCGGCCTCGATGGCGGCCATTTCCGGATCAGCATCCGGGCTATCCGGGGCGGCCTCGATCATGCCGACGTGATTGAAATCCCAGGCCACCGAGCCCGAAGCGCCAAGTTGGCCCTTGCGGAACGCGACGCGGATCTCGGCGACGGTACGGTTGATGTTGTCGGTCACGCACTCAACGATCAGCGGCACCTGATGGGGCGCAAAACCTTCGTAGGTGACACGATGGTATTGCACGGTCTCGCCAAGCTGGCCGGAGCCCTTCTTGATCGCACGCTCCAGGGTCTCGCGGGGCATCGAGGCCTTTTTGGCCTGCTCAACCACCAGCCGCAAGTGCGCATTGGTCGCGACATCGGCGCCGTTGCGCGCGGCAATAGTGATTTCCTTCACCAGCTTGCCGAAGATCTTGCCCTTGGCGTTGGCAGCCGCTTCTTTGTGTTTAACCTTCCACTGTGCGCCCATTACTCACTCTCTTGTCTGACGCGCCGAGACATCTGCCGGCCGGCGCTGTGGCGCAAGTTTATACGCCCATAACCGGCTGATCGACCAAAAAATCGCTCCCACCGAATCGACATTTTCACAACATGCTGTAGGGCGTTTCCGAAATAGCCATTCTGGCACGGCGTCATACGCTGGGGTTTCGTACCCTTCGCACTTCTCTTCGTAAAAATATGGGCGGCAATGCGCAACGATATGGAAAACCCCTTCAGCCTGACGATCATGCAAGGCGACTTGCGCCTGCATGTCCTGAGGCTCAACGGTCGGGAAGCCCTCAATCACCCGTACCGCTTCGAACTCGACCTGATTGGCCTGGTGCCGCCAATCAGCCCCGACACCCTGTTGGGCCAAGCGGCCTTCTTGCGCCTGGACGGTGAGTCCGGCGTACACGGGATCGTGCACAACGTCAGCCTGAGCGTCGGTGCTGCGCACCGCGTCGGCTACCGGGTGACGCTGGTGCCGTCTATTCAGCAACTGGAACAAGCACCGCGGCGTCGGGTTTTTCATCGGCTCACAGCCGTGCAGATCCTGCGGCACCTGCTGGAAGAAAACTCGATACCCGCCCACAGCTATCGCTTCGAACTGCCAAACGGACACTACCCGTGTCGTCCATTTTGTATCCAGTACGACGAAAGCGACCTGACGCTGTTGCAGCGGCTATGCGAAGAAGAAGGCATTCATTACCACTTCGAACACAGCCCCCGGGGTCACGTCATGGTGTTTGCCGAGGATCCGAAGAGCTTTCCTGTACAAGCGGTTGAACTGCTCATGGAGGCGGATAAAGTCGGCGCGATTACGCGGTTATACCAACGCCATCATTCGATATCCCCTGGTCCGCCCTACGGATTTCACGACCGTGCAGTGGCCGAAACGACCGACACCGCGAAACCTGCATCCCAGGAGGCGGCGCACGAAAGCATGCGTGACCACCCGACACGAATTCACCGTTTCCAGGCAGGCCGACGGCGTCTCGAACGGTTGCGCTACCGAAAACGAGAGATCCACGGACACACCGTCTCACCAGCCCTGCGCAGCGGTCATATCGCGCGGATCGATGGGCACCCGGTATCGACGTTCAACGACCAATGGCTGATTACCGAGGTTCGGCATCGTGGACGACAATATTCAATTCTTGAAACGAACCGGCCAACCCCACCCGCGACCAAGGGCTACCGCAATCAGTTCTGCGCGATCCCCTGGTCCTCTGTATACCGACCGCTCCTCATGCATCCCAAGCCATGCGTACCCGGTTATCACCTCGCCTATGTACTCGGTCCGCCCGGCCAGGCCGCGACCTGCGACGTACAAGGCCGGGTCATGGTCAGTCTCTGGAACCGCGACGACGAAGGCATTGCGCTGCCCGTGTCACGCCTGACGCCCGGCGATCAACCTGCGTTGCTGGCCGGTAGCGAGGTCCTGGTGAGTTTCCTCGACGGCGATCCCGACCGGCCGGTTCTTTGCGTGGGAATGCACGAACCCGGCCCAGGCATAGGTGGCCCCGCGTCGCCCCGCCCCTTGGCGCCGAACAACAATACGGGCTTGTTGTTCGACTGGCTCTTGAACCCACCGGACATCACCCCTTGAGAAAAACCCATGATTGAGCCGCAAGAATGGGGTCGCGCCCGGCTGCATGGCGAGAGCATTTCGTGGGCGGATCATTTAATTCATCGACGCAACATGATCTGGCTCATGCAAACCCAGCGAAACGGGCTTAAAGTGCAAGCACAACGCTGCTCTAGACAGCGCTTTACCCTGATGGCTGGAGAAACCCGCATGCCCTGGAAAAATTCCGCAAACCGCTACAGTACCGTCACGGTCACCTTGCATTGGCTGATGCTGGTGCTGTTGGCCGTGGTTTATGCCTGCATTGAGTTCAGAGGGGTTTTCCCCAAGGGCAGCGGCGGTCGAACGCTGATCAAGGAAGCGCATTTCATGCTCGGCCTGACGGTGTTCCTGCTGGTCTGGCTACGCCTGTTTGCTCGCAGCATGGGCAAGGCACCAGCGATTTTTCCGGCGTCGCCCGCCTGGCAAACCTTCCTGGCGCGCCTGATGCACTGGGCCTTGTACCTGTTCATGATCGCCATGCCGCTGTTGGGCTGGTTGATCACCAGCGCCGAAGGGCATCAGGTAATGTTCTATGGTTTTGATTTGCCGCTGCTTATCGAGCCGGACAAAGCCTTTGCCAAGCAAGTGGAAGGCTGGCATGTGCTCGGCGGCACCATTGGCTATTGGTTGATTGGCCTGCATGCGTTGGCGGGGCTGTATCACCATTATGTGGTACGCGATAACACGTTATTGCGGATGATGCCCAAGCGCGGCTGAAGATGCTTAATGAAGCCCCCGGCGGCCCTGCAAGCCGCCGGTATGGACGAAGATCAGTCGAGTGCCGACGGCAAACTGTCCGGCCTCGACCCGAGCCTTGAGCAGCATCAGCGCCTTGCCGGTGTACAACGGCTCCAACTCGATCTGCGCGGTGGTTTCGATGAAGGTTGTGAGCCCTTCGTCAACCCGGGCAAATCCGCCACGACTGCCGTCAATCAGTTCATAAAGCGGATTGCCCAATCCCGCCTCTTCCATGATGCTTTCGACCTGCTGCTTCACGCCGTGGTTTTCGGGAACCGCCAGCACGCCATGGACCGGACGCCTCCCCGCTTCCGCCAGTACAAGGCCGGCCAGCGACGTTCCAGTGCCGCACGCCAGCCACCAGCCGTGATAATCGCTCCACCCCAAACCCGCCGATTGATCGCGAACGCTGGTCTCCCAGCTCATGCAGCCTTGCGCGCCTGGCAACCCCGAGCCGCCTTCAGGGATCGGCCACAACTGCGGGTATTGCGCCTGCCAGGGTGTCCAGAAATCCGCATCATGGCGCCTTCGGTACCCTTCATAACCCAACCAGTGCAGCGTCATGCCGAACGCTTTCAGGTCGAGTACGGTCGGCGTTTCCCGGGGATGGCCACGCAACAGCCCCACCGTCGGGAAACCGAATCGCTGGCCCGCCGCTGCCAATGCATGCAGGTGATTGGAGTAAGCGCCCCCAAGGCTGATGATTCCCTGCGCACCCGCCACATGGGCGGCGTGCAAATGATGAAGGAGCTTGAACCACTTGTTGCCACTGATCAGCGAATCGATCCGGTCCAGGCGCAACACCGCCACCTCGACGCCGGCATGGGCGAGCCAGTCCAGGTGAAGGGGTTCGAGACGAGGCTGGGGGTGCCAGTCGAGGGCAGAAAGCAGCATTGAAAAAAGATCAGGATGGGATGTGCCGGCATCTTAACAGTTGCCCCACCC
>NZ_JAOSHO010000187.1 GCF_025917275.1 Pseudomonas agronomica
GTCATCCAGACCTATGGCCCCGTGACCATGGGCATCGAAAGAGTCTTCATGGCCCGCAACGCCGATTCTGCGCTGAAACTGGGGCAGGCCCGAGGTGCGGCGATTGTGGCGGGCGCCGAGGAAAACCTGGAGATCGCCGAATACACCGCGACCCAGGTCAAGCAGGCGGTCGTCGGAACCGGCGCGGCGAACAAGGAACAGGTGCAAATGATGGTGATGCACTTGTTGAAATTGGTCAGCAAGCCGCAGATCGACGCCTCCGACGCCCTGGCCATCGCCATTTGCCATGCCCATACCCGTTCCAGCCTGTTGCCCCATGGCTTGGGAACCGCACGCAGTCGTGGCGGGCGCCTGCGTCTCTGATAGCATCAGCGCTTCATTCATGAACCCGAGCCCGTTGCGCCTGTGTCGTCGGCCTTAGTGCTCGTGTTGTTATTCGCCAGCCAGTGGCTGGCCAACGCCCAAGGATCTGAAACGTGATTGGACGCTTGCGCGGCACCCTGGCTGAAAAACAGCCGCCGCACCTGATTCTGGATGTAAATGGCCTGGGCTATGAACTCGAAGTGCCCATGACCACGCTGTATCGCTTGCCGTCGGTCGGTGAGCCGCTGACGCTGCACACTCATTTGGTCGTGCGCGAGGATGCGCAGTTACTCTATGGCTTCGTTGGCAAGCGCGAGCGGGATTTCTTCCGCGAGCTGATTCGCCTCAACGGCGTCGGCCCGAAACTGGCCCTGGCCCTGATGTCGAGCCTGGAGGTCGATGAGCTGATTCGTTGTGTGCAGTCCCAGGACACCTCGGCGTTGACCAAGGTGCCAGGTGTCGGCAAGAAAACCGCCGAGCGCCTGCTGGTGGAGCTCAAGGATCGCTTCAAGGCCTGGGAGGCGGTGCCGGCCATGTTCGCGCTGGTGCCAAACCAGCCGGATGCGCCTGCGCCGACAGTCAGCGCCGAAAACGATGCGGTCACGGCGCTGATCTCCCTGGGCTATAAACCGCAGGAAGCCAGCAAGGCGATTTCCGCGATCAAGGAAAAAGGCTTGAGCACCGAAGACATGATTCGTCGCGCCCTGAAGGGAATGATTTAAGTGATTGAAGCTGATCGTCTGATCGCCGCCACGGGCGCGCCCCGTGACCGCGAGGAAATCCAGGACCGCGCGATCCGCCCTGTCAGCCTGGCCGACTACATCGGCCAGCCGACCGTGCGCGAGCAGATGGAGTTGTTCATCCAGGCAGCTCGTGGGCGCAGCGAGTCGCTGGACCACACCTTGATCTTCGGCCCGCCAGGCTTGGGCAAGACCACCCTGGCCAATATCATCGCCCAGGAAATGGGGGTGTCGATCAAGAGCACGTCCGGGCCGGTGCTGGAGCGGCCAGGCGACCTGGCGGCATTGTTGACCAACCTTGAACCCCATGACGTGCTTTTCATCGACGAAATCCACCGGCTGTCGCCAATCGTCGAAGAAGTGCTGTACCCGGCCATGGAAGATTTCCAACTCGACATCATGATCGGCGAAGGGCCGGCGGCGCGTTCCATCAAGCTCGACCTGCCACCGTTCACCCTGGTGGGCGCCACCACCCGCGCCGGCATGCTGACCAACCCGCTGCGTGACCGATTCGGTATCGTCCAGCGCCTGGAGTTCTACAACAACGCCGACCTGGCGACGATTGTCAGCCGCTCGGCGGGCATCCTCGGCTTACCGCTGGACCCGGACGGCGCCTACGAAGTCGCCCGTCGGGCCCGCGGTACGCCGCGGATCGCCAACCGCTTGCTGCGCCGGGTCCGGGACTTTGCCGAAGTCCGGGCCAAGGGCCATATCACCAAGCCGATCGCCGACCTGGCGCTGAACCTGCTGGATATCGACGAGCGTGGTTTCGACCATCAGGACCGGCGCCTGCTGCTGACCATGATCGAGAAATTCGACGGTGGCCCGGTAGGCGTGGACAGCCTGGCCGCCGCCATCAGCGAAGAGCGCCACACGATTGAGGATGTACTGGAACCGTACCTGATCCAGCAGGGCTATATCATGCGCACCCCTCGCGGGCGCGTGGTAACGCGTCATGCTTATCTGCACTTCGGTTTAAACATCCCGACACGAATGGGCGAGATGCCGGTGGTAGACGAGTTCCTCGATGCGGTAGACGATTGAGCGCGCTCTGTACGACGACTTTTTTCCGGTTGGTGCTGTCCCAGACCACGCCTGGAGCGTCAATGCGTTCGAGAATGAAAAAACAGTTGCCTGGCCGATTGGCAACCTGAGGAGTAAGCACTAGAGTATGCGCGCGCAAAACGGGCTGGAGTCGTTCGCACATCGCTGTCGCGTTTATTACGAGGACACCGATGCCGGCGGCATCGTTTACTACGTCAATTACCTCAAGTTTATGGAACGGGCTCGAACCGAACGGCTGCGGGAACTGGGTTTTGCCCAATCCGCGCTGGCAGGGGAGGACCTGTTATTCGTCGTGCATTCCAGCGAAGCGCGCTACCACGCGCCGGCGCGACTGGACGACGAGCTTGTGGTGACTGCCGATGTCATCGAGTTGAACCGCGTCAGCCTGCGCTTCAAGCAGCAGGTCAGGCGCGCTGCGGATAATGTGCTGCTCTGCGAAGGGCAGTTTTTGGTGGCCTGTGTGCGCACCCATAGTTTGAAACCCCGGGCCATTCCCGAAGCTCTACGTGCGGCCTTTGCCGGCGTGAGCGGCGCGGGTACACACTCAGAGCAGGAGATAAAGCGTGGAAGCTAACGTCGTCGACCATTCCTCCATGTGGAGCCTGGTCAGCAATGCCAGCGTCGTGGTGCAACTGGTAATGCTGACCCTGGTAGCCGCATCGGTGACCTCATGGATCATGATTTTTCAGCGCAGCAACATGCTGCGCGCCGGTCGCCGTGCCCTGGAGAGCTTCGAAGAGCGCTTCTGGTCCGGCATCGACCTGTCCAAGCTGTACCGCCAGGCCGGCAGCAACCCGGATCCGGATTCGGGCGTCGAGCAGATCTTCCGCGCCGGTTTCAAGGAATTCTCCCGCCTGCGCCAGCAGCCCGGTGTCGATCCTGAAGCGGTCATGGAAGGCGTAGCCCGTGCCATGCGCGTCGCCATTTCCCGCGAGGAAGAAAAACTCGAACAGGGCCTGCCGTTCCTGGCGACCGTCGGTTCGGTCAGCCCGTACATCGGCCTGTTCGGTACCGTGTGGGGGATCATGAACTCCTTCCGTGGCCTGGCATCCGCCCAGCAAGCGACCCTGGCCACCGTGGCCCCGGGTATCGCCGAGGCGCTGATCGCCACCGCCATCGGCCTGTTCGCAGCGATCCCGGCCGTTATCGCCTACAACCGCTTCGCTGCTCGCAGCGAAACGCTGATCAGCCGCTACTACACGTTCGCCGATGAATTCCAGGCGATCCTGCACCGCAAAGTGCACACCAGCGAAGAATAAGCAGGTATTTCCCGATGGCTTTAATCGCTCGAGCCCGAAACAAGCGCAAGCCGGTTGCCGAGATGAACGTGGTGCCCTACATCGACGTGATGCTGGTGCTGCTGGTCATTTTCATGGTCACCGCGCCGATGCTCAATCAGGGCGTGAAGGTCGATCTGCCCAAGGTTTCCAGCGAAGCCTTGCCGCAGGACAACAACACCCAGGTCCTGACCATTTCGATCAAGGCTGACAAGACCTACTACTGGAACCTTGGCAGTGAAGTCGATACCGAGAAGCAGCAGGACCGGGCCATGACCTTGCCGCAGATGACCGATGCGGTGACCAAGATCATTCGTGTCGGCAACGATGCCGGCAAGCGCACCCAGGTGTTCATTCGCGGCGACAAGACCGTCGACTACGGTGCCGTGATGGGCGCCATGGGCGGCCTGCAGAAAGCCGGGGTCGGTAACGTTGGCCTGATCACCGAGGCACCCTGATGCAGCAACAGCGAGAGCCGTCCGCCTCGGAAAGCTACTTCTGGCCCAGTGTCCTTGCCATCGGCCTGCATGTGCTGGTGTTCGGCATGCTGTTCGTCAGCTTTGCCATGACGCCGGAGCTGCCGCCGGCCAAGCCGATCGTCCAGGCGACCCTGTACCAGCTCAAGTCGAAAAGCCAGGCCACGACGCAGACCAACCAGAAGCTTGCCGGCGAAGCGAAGAAATCCGCTGCGCGCCAGACCGAAGTCGAGCAGATGGAGCAGAAAAAGGTCGAGCAGGAAGCGATAAGGGCTGCGGAACAAAAGAAAGAGGAAGCGGCTCAAAAGGCCGAAGAAGCGAAGAAGGCCGACGAGGCGAAGAAAGCGGACGAGGCTAAAAAGGCAGACGAGGCCAAGAAAGCCGACGAAGCGAAGAAGACCGCCGAGGCCAAAAAGGCAGAAGAGAAACAACTGGCTGATATAGCCAAGAAGAAAGCCGAAGAAGAAGCCAAGAAAGCCGCTGAAGAAGAGGCCAAGAAAGCGGCCGCCGAAGAAGCGAAGAAAAAGATCGTCGAGGACGCGAAGAAAAAAGCGGCCGAAGACGCCAAGAAGAAAGCTGAAGCTGAAGAGGCGAAGAAGAAAGTCGCCGAAGACGCGAAGAAGAAAGCCGCCGCCGACGCCGCCAAGAAAAAGGCCCAGGACGCAGCGCGTAAATCCGCCGAAGAGAAAAAGGCCCAGGCCTTGGCAGATTTGCTTTCCGACACGCCGGAGCGCCAGCAGGCATTGGCCGACGAGCAAGGCGATGAAGTCGCCGGTAGCTTCGATGATCTGATTCGTGCCCGTGCGGCGGAAGGCTGGGCTCGTCCACCTTCGGCGCGCAAAGGCATGACGGTAGTATTGCAAATCGGCATGTTGCCCGACGGTACGGTTACCTCGGTCAGCGTGGCCAAGTCCAGTGGCGATGGTCCGTTCGACGCTTCGGCGGTCGCGGCGGTCAAGAACATTGGGCGGTTGACGGAAATGCAAGGAATGAAGCCGAGCGATTTTGCTCCCTATCGTTCGTTCAAGATGACATTCACACCTGAGGATCTAGCCTTGTGAGAAACCTTCTTCGATCAATGCTTGTCGTTGTCTGCTGCCTGGCAGGGATCGCGATGGCAGAGGAAAAGAACATCCTGGTCACCAGCGGCAGCGACCGGGCTACCCCGATCGCCGTCGTACCGTTCGGTTGGCAGGGCGGCAGCGTCCTGCCGGACGACATGGCGGAAATCATCGGCAACGACCTGCGCAATTCGGGTTACTACGCACCGATTCCGAAGCAGAACATGATCAGCCTGCCAACCCAGGCCAGCGAAGTCATCTACCGTGACTGGAAAGCCCTGGGCGCCCAGTACATCATGGTCGGCAGCATTGTTCCGGCGGGCGGTCGCCTGCAGGTGCAGTACGGCCTGTTCAACGTCGCCACCGAGCAGCAAGTGCTGACCGGCAGCGTATCGGGCAGCGTTGATCAGCTGCGCGACATGGCCCACTACATTGCCGACCAGTCGTTCGAGAAACTCACCGGCATCAAGGGTGCGTTCTCTACCCGCATGCTTTACGTGACCGCCGAACGCTTCTCGGAAAACAATACCCGCTACACCCTGCAGCGTTCCGACTATGACGGCGCCCGCGCGGTGACCCTGCTGCAATCGCGCGAGCCGATCCTGTCGCCGCGTTTTGCGCCTGACGGCAAGCGTATCGCCTATGTCTCGTTCGAGCAGAAGCGTCCGCGTATTTTCGTACAGCACATCGACACCGGTCGCCGTGAGCAGATCACCAACTTCGAAGGCCTGAACGGCGCGCCAGCCTGGTCGCCGGACGGCTCGCGCCTGGCGTTCGTACTGTCCAAGGACGGTAACCCGGACATCTACGTGATGAACCTGGCTTCGCGCTCGATCTCCCGCGTGACCAACGGCCCGGGCATCAATACCGAACCGTTCTGGGGCAAGGATGGCTCGACCATCTACTTCACCTCCGACCGTGGCGGCAAGCCGCAGATCTACAAGACCAGCGCCGGTGGCGGTGGTGCCGAACGCGTGACTTTCGTCGGGAACTACAACGCCAACCCTAAACTGTCGGCGGACGAAAAGACCCTGGTCATGATCCATCGCCAGGATGGTTTCACCAATTTCAAGGTGGCGGCCCAGGATTTGCAGCGCGGAAGCGTAAAAATCCTCACTGATAGCACTCTGGACGAGTCACCTACTGTTGCGCCCAACGGCACCATGGTAATCTACGCCACCCGCCAGCAGGGCCGGGGAGTCTTGATGCTCGTGTCCATTAATGGACGCGTGAGGCTCCCGCTTCCTACCGCTCAAGGCGAAGTCAGAGAACCGTCCTGGTCCCCTTACCTGAACTGACGCGGCGCAATACGTTTTACTTAACACACTGGGGTTCATTAGGAGTTTCACGATGGAAATGCTGAAGTTTGGTAAATTTGCTGCGCTGGCTCTGGCCATGGCTGTAGCTGTAGGTTGCTCGTCCAAAGGCGGCGACAACGCCGGTGAAGGCGCTGTTGATCCAAACGCTGGTTACGGCGCTAACACCGGTGCAGTTGACGGCTCCATGAGCGAAGAAGCTGCTCTGCGCGCAATCACCACCTTCTACTTCGAATACGACAGCTCGGACCTGAAGCCAGAAGCCATGCGCGCTCTGGACGTTCACGCCAAAGACCTGAAAGCAAACGGCGCTCGCGTTGTTCTGGAAGGCAACACCGACGAACGTGGTACTCGTGAGTACAACATGGCACTGGGCGAGCGTCGTGCGAAAGCCGTTCAACGCTACCTGGTACTGCAAGGTGTTTCCCCAGCTCAGCTGGAACTGGTTTCCTACGGCGAAGAGCGTCCAGTTGCCACCGGCAACGACGAGCAGTCCTGGGCTCAAAACCGTCGCGTCGAACTGCGTAAGTAATTCGTCATGCGAACGTG
Organism: Pseudomonas agronomica; assembly: GCF_025917275.1. Classification (GTDB taxonomy): domain Bacteria; phylum Pseudomonadota; class Gammaproteobacteria; order Pseudomonadales; family Pseudomonadaceae; genus Aquipseudomonas; species Aquipseudomonas agronomica. The sequence continues at coordinate 6,848 of NZ_JAOSHO010000187.1, forward strand.
CCGTCGTGCTGTAACTGTTCTGGCTCTCAGCCTCGCGCCGCTTGCGGCGTGGGCTGCGGTTCCTGTGGTCGATAACGATGCCGGCTATAACAATAGCGGGAGCAGTTATCCGCCTGCAGGTTACGGTACGAACGGCGCCTATGCCGGGGGAGGGGTTTCGGCCCCTGTCTCGGCACAGGGCCAGCTGTTCAACCAACTGCAGCAAATGCAGGATCAGATCTCGCGCCAACAGGGTGTGATTGAAGAACTGCAAAATGATATTTCGCGCATGAAGCAGGAAAACCTGGAGCGATACCAGGATCTTGATCGGCGCATAGGAACCGGCGTTGCACCTGCCGCGACTCCTGAGAATTCTCCAGCCGGTGGCGATCTGAACGCCCCCGGTGCAGCCGCAGGCGCTGGGGCAAATGCTCCAGCTGCACCTGCTGCCGGTGGCGAGCCGGCTGATCCAGCGAAGGAAAAGCTCTATTACGATGCTGCCTTCGACTTGATCAAGGCCAAGGATTTCGACAAGGCCAGCCAGGCCTTTGCCGCTTTCCTGCGTAAATACCCAAACAGCCAGTACGCGGGCAATGCCCAATACTGGCTGGGTGAGGTGAACCTGGCCAAGGGTGACCTGCAAGGTGCCGGCCAGGCGTTCGCCAAGGTTTCGCAACTGTATCCCAAGCACGCCAAGGTGCCGGATTCGCTGTACAAGCTGGCTGATGTAGAGCGCCGCCTCGGGCACACCGACAAGGTCAAAGGCATCCTGCAACAAGTGGTGGCCCAGTATCCGGGGACATCCGCCGCTCAGCTGGCCCAGCGCGATCTGCAGCGCATGTAAGGCTGTTTGAACCCGCTTGGAAGAAACCCGCGCCTGTCGCGGGTTTTTTCGTTAGAATTCACGCCCTTTTTATGAAACACGCTTCCTGGGATCTACGCGTTGGCGGGGTTCCTTGAGGTGCCTGACGGAGGCGGACAGCCTGTTTAGCTGTTACGCCCGTGGCGACTATGCAAGACACATTGAGAATTACTGAAGTTTTTTACTCGTTGCAGGGTGAAACGCGAACGGCCGGTCTGCCGACTGTTTTTGTGCGCCTCACCGGTTGTCCATTGCGTTGCCAATACTGCGACAGTGCCTATGCCTTCAACGGCGGCACCTTGCGCACCCTCGACGATCTCCTCGAACAAGTGGCCGGCTTCCGTCCGCGCTATGTTTGCGTCACCGGGGGTGAGCCATTGGCGCAGCCCAATGCCATCCCCTTGCTCAAGCAATTGTGCGATGCAGGCTATGAGGTTTCCCTGGAAACCAGTGGTGCGCTGGACATTTCGGCGGTCGATCCGCGGGTCAGTCGCGTCGTTGACCTGAAGACGCCAGGCTCCAAGGAAGCACACCGCAACCGATACGAGAATATCGAACTGCTCACACCCAACGACCAAGTCAAGTTCGTGATCTGTTCGCGGGAAGATTACGACTGGGCGGTGTCCAAGCTGATCCAGTACGGTCTAGACCAGCGGGCTGGCGAGGTGCTGTTTTCCCCGAGTCATCACGACCTGAATGCCCGGGAGCTGGCGGACTGGGTGGTGGCGGATAACTTGCCGGTGCGCCTGCAACTGCAACTGCACAAATATCTTTGGAACGACGAGCCGGGGCGCTGACATGACTGAACAATCAACCACTCCAGAAAAGCGCGCGGTCATCCTGCTGTCGGGCGGCCTGGATTCGGCCACGGTCGTGGCCATGGCCCGCGCCGAAGGCTATCGCTGCTACACCATGAGTTTCGACTATGGCCAGCGCCACCGTGCCGAGTTGCACGCCGCCGAGCGGGTCGCCCGAGACCTGGGCGTTGTCGAGCACAAGGTGATCGGCCTGAACCTCAACGGCATCGGCGGTTCCGCCCTGACTGACAGTTCCATCGATGTTCCCGAGGCGCCGAGTGAAGGCATTCCGGTGACCTATGTGCCGGCGCGCAACACGGTGTTCCTGTCCTTGGCGCTGGGGTGGGCCGAAGTGCTGGGTGCCCGTGACATCTTTATTGGTGTCAACGCGGTGGATTATTCCGGCTATCCGGATTGCCGTCCGGAGTTTGTCGAGGCTTTCGAGCGCATGGCGAATCTGGCGACCAAGGCCGGCGTAGAGGGGCAGGGTTTCCGCATCCAGGCGCCGTTGCAGAATCTCAGCAAGGCCGACATCGTCAAGGCGGGCGTGAAGCTTGGCGTGGACTACGGGCTCACCGTTTCCTGCTATCAGGCCGACGATCAGGGGCGCGCTTGTGGCAAATGCGATAGCTGCCGCCTGCGTGCCGAAGGCTTCGCGGCGGCGGGTGTGAGCGATCCAACCCCTTATTTTTGATTTATTTCAAATTAAGTGTTGAATAGTCCTTAGAAATCAGTATTATACGCGCCACCACACAGC
>NZ_JAOSHO010000188.1 GCF_025917275.1 Pseudomonas agronomica
GGGAGCAAGCTCCCTCGCCACAGAAGCGGTCCGCCTTTTCTGGCAATGTGCTGCCCAATCAAATTTTTCTTATGACCCGGCCAAGGTTTTATTCGTTGGACGCGATTGGCTGCGCGCTCAAGAATCGGGGCAACGGTCTCCACGTCTGCGTCGTCGAGGCTCACAACAATAAAACCGTGGAGAACCATCATGAGTGCACCCGACACGCTCGGCGTCCCCCAACCCCAGGCCCGTTCCGGTCCGTTCGATTGGTACCGCAACATCAACCAGCAGGAACGCCGCACATTCTGGAGCTGCAAGATCGGTTACGCCCTGGACGGCATGGACACGCAAATGCTCAGTTTCGTGGTGCCGACCCTGATCGCGATGTGGGGTATCACCACCGGACAGGCCGGGTTGATCCACACCAGCACCCTGATCGCCTCGGCCCTGGGCGGCTGGGTCGCCGGCATTCTCTCGGACCGCATCGGTCGGGTGCGCACCCTGCAACTGACGGTGTTGTGGTTTGCGTTCTTCACTTTCCTTTGCGGCTTTGCCCAGAGCTACGAACAACTGCTGATCGCCCGCACCTTGATGGGCTTCGGTTTTGGCGGCGAATGGACCGCCGGTGCGGTGTTGATGGGCGAGGTCATTCGCGCCAAGGACCGCGGCAAGGCGGTGGGCATGGTGCAGTCGGGCTGGGCGCTGGGCTGGGGCATGACGGCAATCCTGTATGCGCTGCTGTTTTCGGTGTTGCCACCGGAAGACGCCTGGCGCGCCTTGTTCATCCTCGGCATCGTGCCGGCCGTGTTCGTGATTTTCGTTCGCCGCCTGGTCAAGGATCCCGAAGTCTATAACCAGACCAAGGCGCGGCTCTCGCCTGAAAATCCGGCGAAGTTCTATGAGATTTTTGCCCCCGGCATCCTCTTCACCACTATTCGCGCTTCGCTGCTGACCACCGGTGCCCTGGGTGGCTACTACGCCATCACGTCCTGGTTGCCGACCTTCCTCAAGAACGAGCGTGGCCTGAGCGTCCTGAGTACCGGTGGCTACCTGGCGATGGTTATCGTCGGTTCGTACGTGGGTTACGTGATCAGCGCGTACTTGAGCGACATCCTCGGTCGCAAGAAAAACTTCGTCCTGTTTGCCGTGGGCTCGTTCACCATCGTATTGCTGTATACCCAGGTGCCGGTGAGCAACCACGTGATGCTCTGGCTGGGCTTTCCCCTGGGTTTCTTCGCGTCGGGGATGTTCAGCGGCATGGGCTCGTTCCTCACCGAATTGTTTCCGACCCGCATCCGGGGTTCGGGCCAGGGGTTCTGCTACAACATTGGCCGGGCGGTGGCGGCGTTGTTCCCGCTGTTGATCGGTATCCTGAGCCAGAAGGTGCCGTTGAGTGTCGGCATCGGTGCGTTCGCGGCGGTGTCCTACGGCGTGGTGATCCTGGCGGCCCTGAGCCTGCCGGAAACCCAAGGCAAGCAGTTGGAAGCCGAGTAACTGATAACCTGTGGGATGCAAATCCCACGGTCATAGAAGAAAGAACCTACAGGAGCGTTCACCGTGAACCGCCTGCTATTGAACTGCGACATCGGCGAAAGCTTCGGCAATTGGACCATGGGTCTGGACGCCGAGGTGATGCCCTTCATCGACTGCGCCAACATCGCCTGCGGCTTTCATGCCGGCGACCCGAGCATCATGCGCAAGACCGTCAGCCTGGCCCTGAGCCACGGCGTGCGGATCGGTGCCCACCCGGCCTATCAGGACCTGGCGGGCTTCGGCCGACGTTCCATGGCCTACGGCGCCCAGGAGCTGCAGGATCTGCTGCACTATCAGATCGGCGCCCTCGATGGCATCTGCCGTGCCCAGGGTGGGCGGGTCAGCTACGTCAAGCCCCACGGCGCGATGTACAACGACATGATGGCCAACCCGGCGCAACTGCGCGCCGTGATCCAGGCCGTCGCCGCCTATGACCGTCAATTGCCGTTGATGCTCATGGCGACCCGTGACAACAGCGCCGCCCAGGCCCTGGGCGATGAGTACGGCGTGACCCTGTGGTTCGAAGCGTTTGCCGACCGGGCCTACGATAACGCCGGTCGCCTGGTCTCGCGGCAAGCGCCGGGCGCGGTGCATCACGATCCCGAAACCATCATTGGGCAGGCCCTGACGATCGCTCGCGGCGATGCGTTGACTGCCAACGACGGCAGCGCTTTGCACCTGAAGGCCAATACCTTGTGCGTGCACGGCGACAACGCCAGTTCGGTGGCGGCCGTGCAACGCATCCGCGAAGCCCTGGACCGGCAGAGTGCGCCATGAAACCACGCGTGGAAGTGGTGGCGGTGGATTGCCTGATGGTGCGCCTGTTCGACGAAATCGCCGAGGCCAACATGCCGTGGATGCTCGCTGCCAGCGAACGCCTGCGTCAGGTTTTCGCAGACGACCTGATCGATCTGGTGCCGTCTTATACGACCTTGATGGTGCATTACGATTTGCTCGCCTTGACGCCGGCCCAGGCCCGCGATCTGGTCGGCGAAGCACTGAACAATCTTTCGCCGGATGCCCGGTCTGCTGGGCAATGCCATGTGCTGCCGGTGTGGTACGACCCCAGCGTCGGACCCGAGTTGGGTTTGCTGGCGAGTCGCAGCGGGCTGACGGTGGAGCAGGTGATCCGTCGCCACAGCGAGCGCGAATACCAGGTGTTTGCCCTGGGTTTTGCGCCAGGTTTTGCATTCATGGGCCTGGTGGACGAAGCACTGGCTGCACCGCGCCTCGACACCCCGCGCAAGCGCGTGGCGGCGGGCAGCGTTGGCATTGCCGAGCGCCAGACTGCGGCGTATCCGGTGGTGTCACCTGGCGGCTGGAACCTGATCGGGCGAACCCCGGCCAAACTGTTCGATCGCGAGCGCGACGGCTACAGCCTGATGCAGCCCGGTGACACGGTGCGTTTCGCCGCCGTCGATCACATTGAATTCATCGCCCTGGGCGGTGACGACACACCGCTGGAGGCCCAGGCATGAGCCGTTTGTTGATCGAGGCCAGCACCCCGCTGTGCCTGCTGCAGGACGCCGGCCGGTTCGGCGTGAGGCACCTGGGCGTGACCCAGGGCGGCGCGGCGGATTGGCTCTCGATGAGCTGGGCCAATTGGATGCTCGGCAATGCGCCGGACGCCGCGGTGGTGGAAATCACCCTTGGCGGCTTCACAGTGCTGGCCGAAGACGATTGCGTGCTGGCGTTGGCCGGAGCGGACCTGGGCGCGCGCATCGACGGCCAGGGCGTGGCGTCGTGGCGCTTCTTCAGTTTGCGCAAAGGCCAGGTGCTGGCGCTCACCCAACCTGTGCTTGGCGCCCGGGCCTACCTGGCGGCGCCTGGCGGGTTCGACGCACCGCAAGTGCTGGGCAGCCGCTCGACGGTTGTGCGTGAAGAACTCGGCGGTCTGGATGGGCGAGGGCGGGCGCTGAGTCGCGGTGAGCGCTTGAACTATTCAGGCCCGGCGACGCCGCGCCCAATGCCGCACGCGCGGATTCCGGATTTCCAGCAGGTGCAGCCGCTGGACCTGATCCTCGGCGCGCAGAACGGCGCGTTCAGTGGACGCAGCCTGTTTGATGCGTTCAATACCGATTGGACGCTGGACAGTCGCGCCGACCGCATGGGCATGCGGTTGCTGGGCGCGGCGCTGGAATACCAGGGGCCGGCGATGATTTCCGAAGGCATTCCGTTGGGCGCCGTGCAGGTGCCGCCGGACGGCCAGCCGATCGTGCTGCTCAACGATCGGCAAACCATCGGCGGTTATCCGCGCCTGGGCGCCTTGACCCCGCTGTCCCTGGCCCGGCTGGCGCAATGCCTGCCGGGAACGCAGGTGCGGTTGCGGCCGGTGGTGCAGGCGGTTGCACATCGGCAGCAGGTTGAGTGTTTGCAGGTGTTTTCCAAAAGCTAAAAGCTTCGCGAGCAGGCTCGCTCCCACATTGGATCTCGTTATATATGAGATCCCCTGTGGGAGCGAGCCTGCTCGCGAAGAGGCCCTGAAGGGCACCAAAAATCTTACTTGGAAAGAAACCGCATCCCTTCCTCCAACCCCCGCAACGTCAGCGGGTACATCCGGTCTTCCACCAACTCGCGCACGATGTTGGTCGAGGCGGTATAGCCCCAGGTGTCCTTGGGGTACGGATTGATCCAGATGAGCTTCTTGTACTTCTCCATGAAGCGCTGCATCCACACGTAACCGGCTTCTTCGTTCCAGTGCTCGACGCTGCCGCCGGCCTGGGTGATTTCATAGGGCGCCATGGCCGCGTCACCAATGAAGATGACTTTGTAGTCGGCGCCGTATTTGTGCAGCAGATCCTGGGTTGACGTGCGCTCCGAGGTGCGGCGCAGGTTGTTCTTCCACACCGATTCGTAGACGAAGTTGTGGAAGTAAAAATATTCCAGATGCTTGAACTCGGTCTTGCAGGCCGAGAACAGCTCTTCGCAGATTTTCACGTGGGCATCCATTGAGCCCCCGATGTCGAACAGCAGCAACAACTTCACGGTGTTGCGCCGTTCGGGGCGCATCTGGATATTCAGCAGGCCGGCGTCCCGGGCGGTGTGGTCGATGGTGCCGTCGATGTCCAGCTCTTCGGCCGCGCCCTGGCGGGCGAACTTGCGCAGGCGGCGCAGGGCGATCTTGATGTTGCGAGTGCCCAGTTCCACCTGGTCGTCGAGGTTCTTGTACTCGCGCTGGTCCCAGACCTTGACGGCCTTGCCCTGGCGCTTGCCAGCGTCGCCGACCCGAATGCCTTCCGGGTTGAAGCCGCCGGAGCCGAACGGGCTGGTACCGCCAGTGCCGATCCACTTGTTACCACCGGCATGGCGTTCCTTCTGTTCTTCCAGGCGTTTCTTGAATTCTTCGATCAGCTTGTCCAGGCCGCCCAGGGATTGGATCTGCGCCCGTTCCTCGTCGGTCAGCGAGCGCTCGAACTCCTTGCGCAACCAGTCCTCGGGAATCAGTGCCTGGAGGTGATCGTCGAGTTTTTCCAGGCCGTTGAAGTACGCGGCGAATGCGCGGTCGAACTTGTCGAAATGCCGTTCATCCTTCACCAGGATCGCCCGGGACAGGTAATAGAACTCGTCCATGTCGGCGAAGATCACCCGCTGTTTCAGCGCGTTGATCAGGTCCAGCAATTCACGTACCGACACGGGCACCTTGGCGGCGCGCATCTCATTGAACAGGTTAAGCAGCATGGCAATCGCCCTCGCTCTTGTTGGACGAAGAGGATCAGCGCGTGCCGCGACGGCTCATGAACGCCAGGCGCTCAAGCAATTGCACGTCCTGTTCGTTCTTGACCAGGGCGCCGGCCAGCGGCGGAATCGCCTTGGTCGGATCGCGCTCGCGCAGCACCGCTTCGCCGATGTTGTCGGCCATCAGCAGCTTGAGCCAGTCCACCAGTTCGGAGGTCGAGGGCTTTTTCTTCAGGCCGGGCACCTTGCGAACGTCGAAAAACACGTCGAGCGCTTCGCTGACCAGGTCCTTCTTGATGTCCGGGTAGTGCACATCGACAATTTTCTGCAGGGTGACGCGGTCGGGGAAGGCGATGTAGTGGAAGAAGCAGCGCCGCAGGAAGGCGTCCGGCAATTCCTTTTCGTTGTTGGAAGTAATGATGATGATCGGGCGCTGCTTGGCCTTGATGGTTTCGTCGGTCTCGTAGACGTAGAACTCCATCTTGTCGAGTTCTTGCAGCAGGTCGTTGGGGAATTCGATGTCGGCCTTGTCGATCTCATCGATCAGCAGGATCACCCGCTCCTCGGACTCGAAGGCTTCCCAGAGCTTGCCCTTCTTCAAGTAATTGCGCACGTCATGGACCTTGTCCACGCCCAACTGGGAATCGCGCAGGCGGCTGACCGCGTCGTACTCGTACAAACCCTGGTGGGCCTTGGTGGTGGACTTGATGTGCCAGGTGATCAGCCGCGCGCCGAAGGACTCCGCCAACTGTTCGGCCAGCATGGTCTTGCCGGTGCCCGGCTCGCCCTTGACCAGCAACGGTCGCTCCAGGGTGATGGCGGCGTTGACTGCCAGTTTCAGGTCATCGGTGGCCACGTAGGCGCTGGTGCCTTCGAACTTCATTTGCAATTCCTCGAACGGTGCCGCCGGCCTGGACGAGGCAGGGCGTGCGAAATAAATGTCGTGCCCGACTATAACGCGAGGCCCCGCCGACTGTGAACGCAGACGCTGTATTCAGTCTCTGAATGGGTCGTCACATGTTGACTCAGTCTCGGCGGCTTGCCAGTATTGCTTATCGCCAAATTGGCGATACATTCACCGGCATGTCCACAAAATATCGATTCAAGATACGTACCGCATTCAATTGCGCGAAAGGGACCATCCGCCGCCCCATGTCCACCTCACCGGAGGTGGGGTTGATGTAGTCCTTGGCCTGGAAACCGTCGAAGTCATGATGGGCCGGGCACCGCCATTGATTATCAAGGAAGCGCTGGACTGGGTAAGGTCCCATCAGGCGCAATTGCTGGAGGATTGGCAACGATGCTACCCATGAAAAGGCCGCGGTTATTGGCCGTGCAGCCTTCATTACCGTTCAGTCTCGAGTTGACGTTTATCGACGGCCAGCGATTGACGCTGGACTTGAGCTCCGATGTGCAACATTACCCTGGCCTGAAACCCTTGTTGGATAAGGGCGCGTTTGCGGATGCAACCCTCGGTGATGATGGCTGGAGCGTCGAATGGCCCGATCTGGATATTCAAATCGGCGCTGATACCTTGTATTTCGATGCGCTGGCACAGAATGCCGTGGATGAAAACACCCGCATTTTCATCGACTGGCGCGCCCGCACCGGTTTGCCACTGAACAAGGCGGCCGAAGCGCTGGGTGTGAGCGCCCGTAGCATCAGTCGCTACAGCAGCGGTCGTGAGGCCGTGCCGCGCTCGCTCGCCCTGGCGTGCCTGGGCTGGGACTCGCTGCAAAGCGGAGCGGGCCGAGCAGTGGCTGAGCAAAAAGGTCGCTATCGCGTAACGCCCAGGACTTAATCCTTCGAGGGCGGCGGCTGCTCGTAGCGGGCATTGAAGGCCTGGACGAAACCGTTGCGCAAAATCTGCAGGAAGGCTTCGAAGGCGCTGATGTCCTGCTGATGCACGTTGCCACTGAGCTCGACCCGGGTAGCGAACTGGTTCTTGCGCTGGTTTTTCAGAGCGGTTTCGCTTGTGCCGACCAAGGCTTCCCAGACCGAGCGGAAGATGTTCTTGTTCTGGTTCTCCACGTCCTGCTGCCAGTCAAACACGTCCACATCCCGCAGCAGTGGCTTGATATAGCCGCTGAGCCGGCCTTTGTCGGCTTCGGCCTCTATCACCAGGTCGCCGTGGCCGGCGTTGAAGTCGAATTTTCCATAGGCCGCGGCGAAATCGTTCAGGCGCTTGAGCTCGATGTTGGTGGCACGCAAGCGGAAGTCGAAGTCCTCGAAATTACTCAAGGGGTCGAAGGTCGCCTGGACTTCCAGCGGCGCGTGTTCGGCCACCAGGGCCTTGCCCTCGAAACGGGCGTCGCGCTTGCCTTCGGTGTCCACGACGTTGGTCAGGTTATAAAAACTGGCGTTGACATTCGTGGCCCGCAGGTTCACTGGCGGCTTGGAGTTGAAGTTGCGAAAGGTCAGCTTGCCGTCGTTGATACGCACCTCGTTGAGCGTGATGGGCATCAGCTTGCTCAGTTGTTCACGCCAGTTGGTGCCCCGGCCTGTCTGGGAGTTCTCGCGGTTGGCCCCGCCGTCGACGAAGTTGACTTCCGGGTGGGCGAACTCCACTTCGGCGACAACCGCATGGTCATACCACAGCGAGTGCCAGCTTACGGACAGGTCGACCAACGGAGCGTCGACGAACGGCACCGGCACCTTGCCGTCGACCTTGGTGATCTTGAGACCGTTGATCCGATAGGCACCGCGCCAGAGCGCCAGATCGACGTCCGTGACTTGGCCATGGTAATCGCCCATGTGGGCCAGTTTATCGTTCAGGTAATTGCGCACCAGATAAGGCAAGGCAAAATGCAGGGCCACCAGCAACGCAACGATGGCGACGAATGTCCACAGTGGCCAGCTGTATCGACGCTTCATAAGAGTAGTCTCCGTTGTTAATGCCATTGACTGCCGCAACAACGGGAACGTTCGGTGCAACTGGACGACCTCCGGCAACAGGCTTACCTTTAAACGCTAAATTTTCTCTGCATTAAGGACCCGGCCATGAGTCGTATCTACGCTGACAACGCCCATTCCATTGGCAATACACCATTGGTGCAGATCAATCGCATCGCCCCGCGCGGCGTGACCATCCTGGCGAAGATCGAAGGGCGTAATCCGGGTTACTCGGTGAAATGCCGGATCGGCGCGAACATGATCTGGGACGCGGAAAGCTCCGGCAAACTCAAGCCTGGCATGACCATTGTCGAGCCGACCTCAGGCAATACCGGTATCGGCCTGGCGTTCGTGGCGGCCGCCCGTGGCTACAAGCTGACGCTGACCATGCCCGCCTCGATGAGCATCGAGCGGCGCAAAGTGCTCAAGGCCCTGGGCGCGGAGCTGGTGCTCACCGAGCCCGCCAAGGGCATGAAAGGCGCCATCGAGAAAGCCGCCGAGATCATGGCCAGCGACCCGTCGAAATATTTCATGCCGCAGCAGTTCGATAATCCGGCGAACCCGGCGATCCACGAAAAAACCACCGGCCCGGAAATCTGGAACGACACCGATGGCGCGGTAGACGTGCTGGTCGCTGGCGTAGGCACCGGCGGAACCATTACCGGGGTTTCGCGGTATATCAAGAACACCTGTGGCAAGCCGATCCTGTCGGTGGCGGTGGAGCCCGAGGCTTCACCGGTGATCACCCAGGCGCTGGCGGGACAGGAGATCAAGCCCAGCCCCCACAAGATCCAGGGGATCGGCGCAGGTTTCGTGCCGAAGAACCTCGATCTGTCGATCGTGGACCAGGTCGAGCGGGTCACGGATGACGAATCCAAGGCCATGGCCCTGCGCTTGATGCAGGAAGAAGGCATCCTTTGCGGCATTTCCTGCGGCGCGGCAATGGTCGTGGCGGCACGCCTGGCGGAGAAGCCGGAAATGCAGGGCAAGACCATCGTCGTGATCCTGCCGGATTCGGGCGAACGGTACCTGTCGAGCATGCTGTTCAGCGATCTGTTTACCGAGCAGGAGATTCAGCAGTAATTACGGACGACAGGGGGCGCT
>NZ_JAOSHO010000189.1 GCF_025917275.1 Pseudomonas agronomica
TCCATTCCCCACAGTGCCCACCTGTTGCACTAGCATCCCGCCCAGCCGGCTTTATAATGCCCGCCTTTGCGTACCTCAGCAGGCTGTAATTCCTTGGCAAACATAGACAACCCGGCCGCCGAAATGGCGGCCGACGGCTTTTTCCGAATCGCCTTGGGCGTTGAATACAAAGGCTCGCGCTATCGCGGCTGGCAGCGTCAGGCCTCTGGTGTCCTGACGGTGCAGGAAACCCTCGAAAACGCGCTGTCCAAAGTCGCCGATTCGCCCGTGTCGCTGCATTGCGCCGGACGCACCGATGCCGGTGTGCACGCCTGCGGCCAGGTGGTGCATTTCGACACCCAGGTCGAGCGCTCGATGAAGGCCTGGGTCATGGGCGCGAACATCAACCTGCCGCATGATGTCAGCGTCAGTTGGGCGAAGGTGATGCCGGCGCATTTCCATGCGCGCTTCAAGGCCATCGCCCGGCGCTATCGCTACGTCATCTACAACGATCAGATTCGCCCGGCGCACCTGAACGAAGAAATTACCTGGAATCACCGTCCGCTGGACGTCGAGCGCATGGCCGAGGCCGCGCAATACCTGGTCGGTGTGCATGACTTCAGTGCCTTCCGTGCCGGCCAATGCCAGGCCAAGTCGCCGATCAAGGAATTGCATCACCTGCGCGTGACCCGTCACGGCAAGATGATCGTGCTCGACATCCGCGCCAGCGCGTTCTTGCATCACATGGTGCGCAACATTGCCGGCGTGCTGATGACCATCGGCGCCGGCGAGCGGCCGGTGGAATGGGTCAAGGAAGTGCTCGACAGTCGTATTCGCCGTTCCGGTGGCGTGACGGCGCACCCGTTCGGCTTGTACCTGGTGCAGGTCGAATACCGTGATGAGTTCGAGCTGCCGGAGCGTTACATCGGGCCACATTTCCTCACGGGCTTCTCGGAACTCGACGGCTGACGCCCTTCGTTGCATTTGTTACCATCCGGGACTTTCACGATTTGCCTGAGGTTTTAGCCACCATGCCGGTCGTTCGCAGCAAGATATGCGGAATCACCCGGGTCGAAGACGCGCTGGCGGCGGTCGAGGCCGGAGCGGACGCCATCGGGCTGGTGTTCTACGCCAAGAGCCCGCGGGCGGTGTCGGTGCAGCAGGCGAGGGCGATCATCCAGGCCCTGCCGCCGTTCGTGACCCCGGTGGGACTGTTCGTCAATGCCAGCCGTTGCGAACTGGGGGAAATCCTCGATGCGGTGCCGTTGGGCCTCTTGCAGTTCCACGGCGACGAGTCCCCGGCTGACTGTGAAGGCTGGCATCGTCCGTACATCAAGGCATTGCGAGTCAAGGCAGGCGATGACGTCGCGGCCAGTTGTGCAGCCTTCGCCAGTGCCAGCGGTATCTTGCTGGACACTTATGTGGAAGGGGTTCCGGGTGGGACCGGCGAAGCCTTCGATTGGTCGCTGGTGCCGCAAGGCTTGAGCAAGCCGATCATCCTGGCCGGTGGCCTGACGGCGGACAACGTCGGTGAGGCCATTGCCCGGGTTCGCCCTTATGCGGTGGACGTCAGCGGCGGGGTGGAGCAGGCCAGGGGCATCAAGGACCCGGCGAAGATCCGGGCGTTCATGGCGGCTGTGCGCAGCAGCCAATCGTCAATGTGACGGCTGGCAGACTGCCGCCGTCCATACCTGCACTGTACAAAGCAGGCAGGCGCCGCCTCCGGGTGGGCCGATAGCGTAGTGGCAATCGCGGTGCAGCGGTTGTCGGGAATGGCAGGGATGGTGGAGCTGGGCGCAGGTCATGTTTCGCGCTGACCGTGGTGGCTGCTCGATCCTCGCCGCACAATGAATTTAAGCTCAAGGGCATACGCGGGGCCGCGAACCAGAGCGTTCGGGCCGCCGGTACTGGAGAAAGAAAGCATGAGCAACTGGTTGGTAGACAAACTGATCCCTTCGATCATGCGTTCCGAGGTAAAGAAAAGCTCGGTGCCTGAAGGTCTGTGGCACAAATGTCCATCCTGCGAGGCGGTGCTGTACCGTCCCGAGCTGGAAAAGACCCTGGACGTTTGCCCCAAGTGCAACCATCACATGCGCATCGGTGCGCGTGCCCGTATCGATATCTTCCTGGATGCTGAAGGCCGCGTGGAACTGGGTGCTGACCTGGAGCCAGTGGACCGCCTGAAGTTTCGCGACGGCAAGAAGTACAAGGATCGCCTGACCGCTGCCCAGAAGCAGACCGGTGAAAAAGACGCCCTGGTTTCCTTGAGTGGCACCCTGCTGGGCATGCCGGTGGTGGTTTCCGCCTTCGAATTCTCCTTCATGGGCGGTTCGATGGGCGCCATCGTCGGCGAGCGTTTCGTTCGCGCGGCCAACCATGCCCTGGAAAACCGTTGCCCGATGATCTGCTTCGCCGCTTCCGGCGGTGCGCGGATGCAGGAAGCCCTGATTTCCTTGATGCAAATGGCCAAGACCTCCGCGGTGCTGGCGCGTCTGCGCGAAGAAGGCATCCCGTTCATCTCGGTGCTGACCGACCCGGTCTACGGCGGTGTTTCCGCCAGCCTGGCGATGCTCGGCGATGTGATTGTCGGCGAGCCGAAAGCCCTGATCGGCTTTGCCGGCCCTCGCGTAATCGAACAGACCGTGCGTGAAAAGCTGCCGGAAGGTTTCCAGCGCAGTGAATTCCTGCTTGAACACGGCGCCATCGACATGATCATCCATCGCCAGGAACTGCGTCCGCGCCTGGGCAACCTGTTGGCGCAACTGATGGGCCTGCCGACGCCCAAGTTCGTCGCCATGCCGATCGAACCGATGGTGGTTCCTCCGGTGCCTGCAGGCCTATGACCGAACGTACCCTGGGCGAATGGCTTGCCTACCTCGAGCAGTTGCATCCATCGGCCATCGACATGGGGTTGGAGCGCTCGCAAGCGGTAGCGTCCCGCATGGGACTGGCCAAGCCGGCGCCTCGGGTCATCACCGTCACCGGCACCAACGGCAAGGGTTCGACCTGCGCCTTCCTGGCCTCGCTGCTGCGCGCCCAGGGGTTGAATGTCGGTGTCTACAGTTCGCCGCACCTGCTGCGCTACAACGAGCGGGTGCAGGTCAACGGCATCGAAGCCTCTGACGCTCAACTGTGCGAAGCCTTCGCGGCGGTGGAAGCCGGGCGGGGCGAGACTTCCTTGACCTATTTCGAGATGGGCACCCTGGCAGCGTTCTGGCTGTTCGCCCGTGCCGGGCTGGATGCCGTCGTGCTCGAAGTTGGCCTGGGTGGGCGCCTGGATACCGTCAATCTCGTGGATGCGGACATTGCGCTGGTCACCAGTATCGGCGTGGATCACGCCGATTACCTGGGCGATACCCGCGAATCCGTGGCTTTCGAGAAGGCTGGCATCTTCCGCCAGGGCGCGCCGGCGCTCTGTGGCGATCTCGATCCGCCGCAACCGCTGCTGGACAAGGTTCGCGAGTTGAGCTGCCCATTTTTTCTGCGTGGGCGGGATTTCGACCTGGCCATGACCGAGCAGCACTGGCAATGGCGGGGCAGCGATGCCAAGGGCAACCCAGTAGAATTGCGTGACCTGCCGCTGCTGGACTTGCCGATGGAGAACGCCGCCCTGGCACTCCAGGCCTACCTGCTGCTGGGCTTGCCCTGGGAAGCCGGACAGATTGTCCAGGCGTTGCAGGCGACCCTGGTCGTCGGTCGTCTTGATCGCCGCTCGTTCGATTGGCAAGGCAAGCGTCTCAATCTGCTGCTGGATGTCGGCCACAACCCCCACGCGGCGCTGTATCTGGCGGAACGCCTGGCGCGCGGTCCAGTGGCAGGCAAGCGCCTGGCGGTGTTCGGGCTGCTGTCGGACAAGGACCTGGATGGCGTTGTCGATGCGTTGAATGCTAGTGTCCAGCGCTGGGCCGTGGCGCCGTTGGATTCGCCGCGTTCGCGTCCGGCCAGTGAGTTGCAGGCAGCCTTGCAGCGTCGTGGCGCTTCGGTGGATGCTTATGACAACGTCGCCGCCGCCCTGGAAGGGCAGTGCGCCCTGGCGACACCCGATGACGAGATCCTGTTGTTCGGCTCATTTTTTTGCGTTGCCGAGGCCCTGCAATGGCTGGCCCGGCGCTCCACGGAGGAAGCTGCAGATGGCATTGCTGGATAAGGCGTACAAGCAGCGCATGGTCGGGGCCCTGGTACTGGTGGCCCTGGCGGTGATCTTCCTGCCGATGCTGTTTTCCCGTCAGGACGAGCAGCGCCAGGTCACGGTTGATGCGCCGGCCGCCCCGCAGGCGCCGTCGGTGCCGCCTGTGCAGGTTGAGCAGGTCGCCGTTCCCGAGCCTCAGGCGCTGCCTCAGGAGCCGGTGCCGAGCGATGAAGAACTCGCCCAGGAACCTGCTGCGCCAGCAGCGCCTGTCGCGCCCGCTCCGACTGTACCGAGCAAGCCGGTCGCTGCGCCAACACCCGTCCCGGCGGCCCCTGCGATCAAGCCGGCCCCGACCCAGCCGATCACCGCAGCCACCAAACCGGACACCACGCAAAGCCGCGTCGATGCCAATGGCCTGTCGGTCAGTTGGTCGGTGCAACTGGCCAGCCTGACCAGCCGTGACAGCGCCGAAAAGCTGCAGAAGAACCTGCGCAGCCAGGGCTACAACGCCTACATCCGCTCTGCCGATGGCAAGAATCGGGTCTTTGTCGGTCCGTTGATCGAGCGTGCCGAGGCCGACCGCCTGCGCGACCTGCTCAATCGCCAGCAGAACCTCAAGGGCTTCGTGGTGCGCTTCCAGCCAGAGCGCGGTTGACCGCCATTTGGCTGATTTGAATCACGCAGCTTACCGACAGCCCTGCGCTCTGCTAAAATGCGCCGCCTTATCCGTCTGTAGGCTGCACCGTGCCATTTACCTGGGTTGACTGGGCGATCGTTGCAATCGTCGCCATCTCCGCTTTGATCAGTCTGAGTCGCGGCTTCGTCAAGGAAGCACTCTCGCTGCTGACCTGGATCATCGCGGGAGTCGTAGCCTGGATGTTTGGTGGCTCGCTGTCCCAGTACCTCGCCGGATACATCGAAACACCGTCGGCCCGCGTGATCGCGGGCTGTGCCATCTTGTTTATCGCCACCTTGCTGGTGGGCGCAATGATCAATTATCTGATCGGCGAACTGATTCGCGTCACCGGGCTTTCCGGGACGGACCGGTTCCTGGGCATGGCCTTCGGCGCGGCGCGTGGCGCGTTGCTGGTGGTCGTCGCCGTCGGGCTGTTGAGCCTGGGGCCGGTACAGCAGGATACGTGGTGGCAGGAGTCCCGGCTCGTGCCACAATTTCTATTGGTCGCAGACTGGTCCAAGAACCTGATCCTGGGTTGGAGCAGTCAGTGGCTTGCCAGCGGTATCAGCGTACCCGCTGAAATACCGTTCAAGGAACATCTCTTGCCGACGGCCAAAACGCCGCAGTGAGTGTTGTTCAGTTCAGATCCATTAAGTAGGGGTTGCGTCGCATGTGTGGCATCGTCGGTATCGTCGGTAAGTCGAACGTCAATCAGGCGCTGTATGACGCGCTAACCGTGCTCCAGCACCGCGGCCAGGACGCTGCCGGTATCGTGACCAGCCATGACGGCCGGTTATTCCTGCGCAAGGACAACGGCCTGGTGCGTGACGTGTTCCATCAGCGTCACATGCAGCGCCTGGTCGGCCACATGGGCATCGGCCATGTGCGCTACCCGACAGCGGGCAGCTCGACCTCGGCCGAAGCCCAGCCGTTCTACGTCAACTCGCCGTACGGCATCACCTTGGCGCACAACGGCAACCTGACCAACGTCGAGCAACTGGCCAAGGAGATCTACGAATCTGACTTGCGCCACGTCAACACCAGTTCCGACTCGGAAGTGATGCTCAACGTCTTCGCCCACGAGCTGGCCCAGCGCGGCAAGCTGCAGCCGACCGAGGAAGACGTGTTCGCCGCCGTGACCGACGTGCACAACCGTTGCGTGGGTGGTTACTCGGTGGTGGCGATGATCACCGGCTACGGCATTGTCGGTTTCCGCGATCCGCACGGCATTCGTCCGATCGTGTTCGGCCAGCGTCACACCGACGAGGGCGTCGAGTACATGATCGCCTCCGAGAGCGTGTCCCTGGACGTGCTCGGCTTCACCCTGATTCGCGACCTTGCTCCCGGCGAAGCGGTCTACATCACTGAAGACGGCAAGCTGTACACCCGCCAGTGCGCGACCAACCCGAGCCTGACCCCGTGCATCTTCGAACACGTCTACCTGGCGCGCCCGGACTCGATCATCGACGGTATCTCGGTCTACAAGGCACGCCTGCGCATGGGCGAGAAACTGGCCGACAAGATCCTGCGCGAGCGTCCGGAGCATGACATCGATGTGGTCATCCCGATCCCGGACACCAGCCGCACCGCGGCCCTGGAACTGGCGAACCACCTGGGCGTGAAGTTCCGCGAAGGCTTCGTGAAGAACCGCTACATCGGCCGTACGTTCATCATGCCCGGCCAAGCCGCACGGAAAAAATCCGTACGCCAGAAACTCAATGCCATCGAACTGGAATTCCGCGGCAAGAACGTGATGCTGGTGGACGATTCCATCGTGCGCGGCACCACTTGCAAGCAGATCATCCAGATGGCCCGCGAAGCCGGCGCCAAGAACGTCTATTTCTGCTCGGCGGCCCCGGCCGTACGCTACCCGAACGTCTACGGCATCGACATGCCGAGTGCCCATGAGCTGATCGCTCATAACCGCACGACCCAGGAAGTGGCCGACCTGATCGGCGCTGACTGGTTGATCTACCAGGACCTGCCGGACCTCATCGAAGCGGTGGGTGGCGGCAAGATCAAGATCGAGCAGTTCGATTGCGCGGTATTCGACGGCAAGTACGTCACCGGCGACATCGATGAGGCCTACCTGAACCGGATCGAGAACGCGCGCAACGACGCGTCCAAGGCCAAGACTCAGGCGGTCAGCGCGATCATCGATCTGTACAACAACTAAGTGACACCCAACCGGCCCTGAGGGGCCGGTTTGCGTTCAACCGAATGAAGGAGTGGCAGCATGAGTCAGGATTGGGATGCCGGTCGGCTGGACAGCGACCTTGAAGGCGTAGCGTTCGATACCCTGGCGGTTCGCGCGGGCCAGCACCGTACACCGGAAGCCGAACATGGCGATCCGATGTTCTTCACCTCCAGCTATGTGTTCCGCACCGCTGCCGACGCGGCGGCGCGCTTTGCCGGTGAAGTGCCGGGCAACGTCTATTCGCGTTATACCAACCCCACCGTACGGGCGTTCGAAGAGCGCATCGCCGCTCTGGAAGGCGCCGAGCAAGCGGTTGCCACCGCCACCGGCATGGCCGCGATCATGGCGGTGGTCATGAGCCTTTGCAGCGCCGGCGATCACGTGCTGGTGTCACGCAGCGTCTTCGGTTCGACCATTAGCTTGTTCGAAAAATACTTCAAGCGTTTCGGTGTGGAAGTCGATTACGTGCCCCTCGCGGACCTGTCCGGTTGGGACGCTGCGATCAAGGCCAATACCAAGCTGCTCTTCGTCGAGTCGCCTTCCAACCCGCTGGCTGAGCTGGTGGACATCGCCGCGCTGGCGGAAATCGCCCACGCCAAGGGCGCGATGCTGGTGGTCGACAACTGCTTCTGCACGCCGGCGCTGCAACAGCCGCTGGAGCTAGGCGCGGACGTGGTGGTGCATTCGGCAACCAAGTTCATCGACGGCCAGGGCCGTTGCATGGGCGGTGTCGTCGCCGGTCGTGGTGAGCAAATGAAAGAGGTCGTTGGATTCTTGCGCACAGCCGGGCCGACCCTCAGCCCATTCAACGCCTGGATCTTCCTCAAGGGCCTGGAAACCCTCGGCCTGCGCATGAAGGCCCATTGCGCCAATGCCCAGGCCTTGGCCGAGTGGTTGGAGCAGCAGGACGGCATCGAGAAAGTGCATTACGCCGGCCTCAAGAGCCATCCGCAGCATGAACTGGCCTTGCGTCAGCAACGCGGTTTCGGCGCGGTGGTGAGCTTCGAAGTCAAGGGGGGCAAGGAGGGCGCCTGGCGCTTCATCGACGCGACCCGATTGATTTCCATCACTGCCAACCTGGGTGACAGCAAGACCACCATCACCCATCCGAGCACCACGTCCCATGGTCGCCTGTCGCCGCAGGAACGTGAGTCGGCGGGTATTCGTGACAGCCTCATCCGCGTGGCGGTCGGCCTGGAAGACGTGGCTGACCTGCAAGCCGACCTGGCCCGCGGGTTGGCGGCCTTGTGATTGAGCTGGCAACGCCGCCGAGCGGTACCCATGGCCGGGTTGCATTGGTTACGGGAGCCGCGCGGGGCATCGGCCTCGGTATTGCCGCCTGGTTGATCTGTGAAGGCTGGCAGGTCGTATTGACCGATCTGGATCGCGAGCGCGGTTCCAAGGTGGCGAAGGCGTTGGGCGACAACGCCTGGTTCATTGCCATGGACGTGGCGGACGAGGCTCAGGTTGCCACTGCTGTTGCTGAGGTGCTTGGGCAGTTCGGACGCCTCGATGCGCTGGTATGCAACGCCGCTATCGCCGACCCGCACAACATCACCTTGGAAAGCCTCGACCTTGCTTATTGGAACCGGGTCCTGGCGGTGAACCTGGGTGGGCCGATGCTGCTGGCCAAGCATTGCGCGCCGTACCTGCGTGCCCACAACGGGGCCATCGTCAACCTGGCCTCGACCCGCGCAGCGCAATCGGAGCCGGACACCGAGGCCTATGCGGCGAGCAAGGGCGGCCTGCTGGCCCTGACCCACGCCTTGGCGATCAGCCTCGGGCCGGAAATCCGGGTCAATGCCGTCAGCCCTGGCTGGATCGACGCGCGAGATCCGTCACAACGTCGTGCGCAGCCGCTCACCGACGCCGATCACGCCCAGCACCCGGCGGGCAGGGTAGGCACGGTGGAGGACGTGGCGGCGATGGTGGCGTGGTTGTTGTCGCGCAACGCCGGTTTTGTCACGGGGCAGGAGTTCGTGGTGGACGGCGGCATGACCAAGAAAATGATTTATGAGTGAGGGGCAGCTGCAAGCGGCAAGTTTTAAGCTGCAAGTAGCGTGGTGCGGGTCCGGTGCTTTTTACTTGTAGCTTGGCGCTTGCCGCTTGAAACTGTTTTTGAAAAAAATCCAACCCCGCTATTGACTTAGCTTCGGTACCTGCGTAAATTTCGCGGCCTCAACGCAGCA
>NZ_JAOSHO010000019.1 GCF_025917275.1 Pseudomonas agronomica
TTCGCGAGCAAGCTCGCTCCCACAGGGGAAGTGCGTTAGCCATCGAAGGTTAATTCAGCGTTCAGGCAAGTCCTCGCTACCCAGGTGAAACTTCCTGGGAGCAAAGCCAAGCAGTTCGCTGGCTTGGGAATGGTCGAATACCAGGTCCTGATTCATCCGCGTCACCAGCGCGCTTGAAAGATGCCGGTAGCGTGGCAGGCAGCGCAGGAGCGAAATGCCTTTGCTCAAGACGGTGGCGGGGAGGACCAATGTTCGCTGCGGGCGTCCCATGGCTTCGAATATCCGGCTCACCATCCGGTGATAGGGCAGAACTTCTCCCCCTGAGAGGTTAAAGCCGCCACTGGGCAGGTCCGGTGTGCTCATGGCGGATAGACACGCCTGGATCACGTCATCACCGTGCACCGGCTGGCGCAAACCAGTCGCGCCGCCGATGAGCGGAAAAAATCCGAAGCGTTGGATGAAACGCGCTATTTGCGAAACGTTCTTGTCGTGGCCAAACCCATAGATCAGGGTCGGTCGCAGGATCACCCATTCAACCTGCCGTTCGTTTGCCCACTGCTTGAGTTGTTCTTCTGCATTGATCAAGCGTTGCGCCACATCCCTTTCCCGAGCATCGGGCGACGCGTGCTTGGCAAAGCGGCTGGTGGAGGAGAGGACGACAACACGTTTGACCTGGGTGTTGGCAAGGCGCTCCAGATAGTCGGGCAACACCCAGAGGGGGGCAAACGACAGGAAGGTGTCGAGCGTCAATCCGTGCCAGTCATCTGCGTTTCGCCACGCTACACCGGGGCAAGATACGTTGGGCGCGCCTCGGGTAAATGCGCTGGCCGAGTGACCGGCTTGTGCCAGCAATGGCAAGGCGCGTTGGCCCAACAGGCTGGAGCCCCCCAGGATTCCTATGTGCATTGCGCTCTCTTATCGTGGGTTCCATGCTTTTCCAAGCCGGGCAGTGGCGTGGCGGAGGACCATCAGGCCGAATCGAACCCAGACCCCGATCACCACGCTGATCCACAGGGCCACAGGGTACTTGCGACGGAAGAACTTGCGATAGAAACGCAGGAATCCCAGGTGTTTGTGCCATTCGACGAAATAGGGACGATGACGGCTGCAGCCACCGAATACATGCATCACCCGGGCATCCGGCACGAACAGGACGCCCCAGCCGGCCTGATGAAAGCGCATGCACCAGTCCAGGTCCTCGCAATGCAGGAAATAATCTTCGTCCCACAACCCGACGCTTTCGATCGCTTCGCGCTTGACCAGCATGCAAGCCCCGGAGATGGCCTCGACGACAATGGGGGTGCTGGGTAGCGGTTCCTTGTGCAGCAGGAAGTCCGACAGCATCGATGGAAAAAGAGTTGAGAGCCGCGAAAGTCCGAACGCTCGCATGAAGGCGCGCCTGGGTGTCGGAAATACCCGACGTCCACCGGGCTGCTCGCTGCCATCTGGATTGCACAGGAATCCACCGACCATGCCGATTCCGGGTGAGCTGCGCAGTGCCTGCAGCATGCGCTCCAAGGCATCGGCGGCCAGCTCGGTGTCTGGGTTCAGGAAAAGCAAGTTGGGGGCCGCTGAGAGGTGGGCGCCTTGGTTACACGCCACGGCAAAACCAAGGTTGCTGGAATTCCGGACGATCTGAAGCGAGTCGCCGGCACCGTGGGTTCGCTCCAGCGATATCAGGCTGTCATCGTGGGAGTCGTTATCCACCACGATGACCCTGGAGGCGCCGGCGGCAAATGCCGATCCGACACTCGCCAGCAACAGCTCACCGGCGTTGTAATTGACAATGATCACGTCACACTCGCCACGTATGGATGATGTGGCCGACCATTGATCAATAGCGAGCAGTTCCACTGCTTCCAACTTCACAACTCCTGTACAGACCTGGATACGTATGGGATCGCAACTACTCAGGTCTGTGATGAAGATAGCAGGTCCGTGGGCTTCGACCAGTTCCGCCGACGCTTTGCTCAAGTAAACAGACTGATCGCCCCGGTCAGCAGGGACAACCCCGTCATCAGAAGCGAAAGCAGTACCGCCCATTTGATCGTGCTCTTCTGGAAGTCGCCAAGGTCTCGGTCGATCATGCCGACCAGCAACAACGTCGACGCCACCAGGGGGCTGATCTGATGCACGGGTTGGCCCAATACCGAGGCGCGGGCGATTTCCATCGGGCTGATCCCGTACGCCGCCGCGGCGTTGGCCAGGATCGGCACGACGCCAAAATAGTAAGCATCATTGGACAACAGGAACGTCAACGGCATGCTGGTGATTGCCACCACCAGCGGAAACAGATGGCCCCAGGACGGCGGGATGGTATTGACCAGCAGCTGAGCGATCGCGTCGACCATCTTGGTGCCGGAGAAGATACCGGCGAACACTCCCGCTGCGAACACCAGCAACACAACGACCATGGCATTGCCGGCATGGGCAAGCATTCGCTCTTTTTGCAGGTTCAGGTTCGGGTAGTTCATGACCAGGGCGATCACGAATCCCAGCAGGAAACTGATCACCGAGTTCAGCAGCCCGGTGACCAGGCAGACCATCACCATCGATACCAGTATCAGATTGGGCACCACGTTCTTCGGTTTTTTATGCTCCCCCTGGCCGACGATGGAGTCGATGTAGCAGTCATCTCCTCCACTGGACAGGGTCACCACACCGATCCGTCGAACCTCGCGCCGGCCCAGTACATACGCGATGTAGAGCACCCCGGCGGCGCCGATGGCCATGGTCGTTGTGTTGCTGGTGTTCGCAGCGGGAGTGTTCGCCGGTATCTTCTCCGGCACCAAGATGGTCGACGCGATCGCTCAGCTGCTGGTCAATACCATCCCGCCCATCACGCTCAGTGAAAGCACGCAGATGCTAGCGAGAATCATCGGGTTCATCTGGATACGCTTATACAGCGGCAGCATCGCCGCGCAGGTGATCATGTAGGTGGTCGTACCGTCGCCATCCAGCGCGGTGGTCAACGAGAGAATGGCCGTGCCGACGGCAATCTTCACCGGATTGCCGTTTACCACACGCAGGATCGTCTTGATCATCGGATCGAACAGTCCGGCGTCGAACAAGACGCCGAAGAACAGGATCGCGAACAGCAACAGCGCCGCTGATGGGGCGACCATCTTGATGCCGTCGAGCATCATCTTGTCGGTGGTGAGCGCGAAGCCCGCGATGATCGAAAAGACCACCGGTACGACGATCAGCGCCACGATGGGCGAAAGTCGCTTCGCCATGATGAGGTAGGTAAATACCACGACCATCGATAAGCCAAGGAATGCCAACATGTCAGTTACTCTTGTTTTTATTGGAGAGGGCGCAGGACGTTTGCGTGGTCGTTAGCCGGGGACCGTGGCGCCCACGATGCCATGGCGCTTGATGGCCTTGGCGACGAAGCCGCTGGCCTTGGCCCGATCGACAAATCGTCGCAAGCATTCGGCGGCGTCCTTGCCATAGGCATGGGGAACGCCCATGGCCTGGCGGATCTCCATGAAACGCCCCGGCAACAGGCGCAGGCCGGGGAAGCGTGTGGTATCGAACTCAAGTTGTTGCTTTACGCCTGCCGCCACATCGGCACGCTCGGCGAGGAAGGTATCGACCACGGTGGGTGACGTCGGTGAGCGGATAATCGTGGCGTGCTTGAGCTCGCGCGTCAGGTGCAGGTCATAGGCGCTGCCTTTGCCGACCACCAGCGCCAGGCCTGGCTGATCGACCTGGTCGATGCTGCTCAAGTGCGAGTCCTCCCTGACCAGGTAGCAGCCTTGGATCAACACATAAGGTTCGGTGAAGGCCAATTGTTCGGCGCGAAGCGGGTCGATCGCGAAGAAGCCGAAATCGGCCCGGCCCTCGGAAACCGCCGCGACGGATTCCCCCGCGCTTTTGAACACGCGCAGCTCAAGCGGCAGCCCCAGCTCCTCGGCGAAGGCACCGGCCAGATCGACCGATACACCGACCGCGTTCCCGGCTTCGTCCAGCCGCGCGAGGATGGGATTGCCCACGTTGATCGACGCGCGCAGCACGCCAGTGGGGCTGAAGATGGCTGCAAGGTTTTTGTGGGATGAAGTCATCTCAGGCCACCCGACTTGCGTATTGATCCAGCAGCCGTCGGGTGGCGGCATCCACCGGCACGCCTTCGTGCAAGTAGCGCCGCATCTTCTTCAGTTCGATCTCCCCCGGAACGATGACCGGCGACGTGGGTTCGGTGGGGGGGCTTTGATGGAGGATCGATGCGAAGTCGCTCATGCGCTCCTGCAGCCAGCCAGCGGAGCCAAGGCGTGCGGTATCGATGAGGATGAAAAAGTGCCCCAGGTTCTGCGGCTCATCCGGCGCATCGACCCAGGATTTCACGTGGGTCAGATAGGCCGCGTTCGAAAGCAACCCCGCCAGCAAATCAACCACCAGCGCCAGCCCGTAGCCCTTGTGGCCGCCGATGGGTAGCAGGAAGCCGTCCAGGGCTGCGCGAGGATCGGTGGTGGGCCTGCCGTTGGCGTCCGTTGCCCAGTTGTCCGGGATGCTTTCCTGGCGGGCGAGGGCGTTGCGGATCTTCGCCCGCGCGACGACGCTCATGGCCATGTCCAGCATGAAGTGATTGCCATCCGGATTCGGTACGCCGAACCCCAGGGGGCTGTTGCCCAGCCGTGCGTCGCTACCGCCCGAAGGTGCGATCGTAGTGGTCGCGTTGCTGCCGATGATGCTGGCAAAGCCTTGCTCGGCCGCGATGTAGGAATAGGGCGAGACGGGGCCGAAATGATTGCTGCCGCGCGCCAGGACCAGGCCGATGCCGAACTGCCGGGCGATCTTCATTCCGGCCTCCAGCGCAGTCATGCCGACCAACGGCCCGACGGCATTGCGCCCATCAACCCGTGCGATGGCGGGGGCAAGCGCCTTTACAGTCGGCTCGGCTGCGGCACTGATGCCGCCGGACTGGAGGCGTTCGCCATAGGACTCGATGCGGCTCAGGCCGTGGGTGGTCAAGCCGAACAAGTCGGCAAGCACCAACACCTGGCAAACCTGTTCGGCGGCTTCTGGTGCAAGCCCCAGCCCTTGGAAGGCAAGACGCCCCAGTTGGCGTAGATCTTCAGGGGCAACGTCAGTGGATTCGTTTTTGTTGTGCATGGAAATGGCTCATGGATTCGACTGAGTTGACAGGTTGCCGGGGGCTGATTAAAAAGAGAAATGCAAATAAAAGTTCGATCTATGAGGAAAACGCATGAATTTCGATCTGGCGGACCTGCGGGGTTTTCTCGCCGTAGCGGACCTGGGCAGTTTCAGCGCTGCTGCCCAGGCGCTGCATTTGTCGCAATCCGCACTGTCGCGTCGGGTCGACAAGCTTGAACTGGCCCTGGGCGTGCAGTTGTTCGAGCGCACCACCCGTCGAGTGGAACTCTCCACCATCGGTCGTGGTTTTCTGCCCCGCGCGCGCAATGTGCTGAACGAAGTGGAAAATGCGCTGATTGGTTTCCACGACCTGGCCTACCGGCTTTCCGGAGAAGTCACCATCGCCTGCGTGCCCTCGGCGGTGGCGTATTTCCTTCCGGACGTCATCCGGCAGTACCACGCCAAATACCCGGGAATCCGGGTACGGGTCATCGATGAGTCGTCGTCTGCGATCCTGACGGTGGTGGCCAGGGGGGAGGCGGATTTTGGCCTGACCTACATCGGCACCCAGGATGCCGACGTGGTGTTCCAGCCGTTGCTGGAGGAATCGTTTGTCGTCGCCTTGCAAGTCGGTCATCCGCTGACCGAACGCGAATCACTGACCTGGGACGACCTGACAACGGTGGATTACATCAGCCTCGCGCAGGGCAGCGGCAATCGTTTTCTCATCGACCAGGCGCTCGCCAACCGCGATATCCGGCCCCGGTCGTTCTGTGAGGTTAAGCATGTTCCGGCGCTGGTCAGCCTGGTAGAGGCGGGGCTGGGCGTGGGTGTGGTGCCCAAGCTGGCCATGCCGGCGGAAGGGCATGCGACCCTGGTCACGCGCCCTTTGACGAATCCGGCAATCAGCCGAACCCTGGGGCTGATATCACGTCGCGGGCGAACACTGTCCCCGGTCGCGCAATTGCTTTTCGACCTGTTGATGGGGATCGGGAAGTAACGTCCGCTGCGTTGGCTGTCACGCAGTCTGTCGATCAAGCGATTCGTGGGGGTCTTGCGCAGGTAACGCGTCGCGTTCGGCGAAGATGCTCGCCATTTCCGCCGCATGTTCGGTTCCCCATGTGCACAATGGGATAATCGCTTCGGCCAGGCTGGAACCCAGCGGAGTCAGTGCGTAGTCCACCCGTGGCGGCACTTCCTTGTAGTCGGTCCGTGCCAGGACGCGGTCGGCTTCCAGGTCTTTCAGTTGCTGGATCAGCACTTTGTCGCTGACGCCCGGGATCAGGCGCTTGAGTTCGCCGTAGCGCTTCGGGCCGTTGCGCAGAAAAAACAGGACGAGCGGTTTCCACTTGCCCGAGATGACGCGCAGCGTGGCATTGAGCCCGCATCCGGTGTCGCAGATTTCAGGAGATATCGTCATTTTTTGATACTTACCAAAAGGTGCATACTTGTCCTTAGGTTATCAGGGCTTCATCCTCGTTCTCAAGCAATCAGTTTTCCTGCTTGCGTACAACGCCTACGAGGAGGCACGACATGACCAGACTGAATGGAAAGACCGCAGTGATCACCGGCGGCGCTACCGGCATCGGCCGCGCTGCCGCCAAACGCTTCATCGAGGAGGGCGCCTTCGTCTTCATCTTCGGCCGCCGCCAGTCAGCGCTCGACGCTGCCGTGGCCGAGCTTGGCCCGAATGCCCGGGCGGTGAAGGGGTCGGTTTCCGATCCCGCCGACCTCGACCGACTCTACGCGGCGGTGAAGGCCGAACGCGGAACCCTCGACATCGTCTTCGCCAATGCCGGGGCAGGAAGCCCGCTGCCGCTCGGCCAGATCACCGCCGAGCACATTGATGAAACCTTCGAAACCAACGTCAAGGGATCGATCTTCACGGTGCAGAAGGCACTGCCGCTGATGGGCGAGGGCGGTTCGATCATCCTGACCGGCTCCAGCGCCGGCACCACCGGGGCTCCGGCATTCAGCGTCTATAGCGCAAGCAAGGCCGCCGTGCGCAACCTCGCACGGACCTGGGCGGAGGACCTGAAGGGCACCGGCATCCGGGTCAACGTGCTGTCGCCTGGGCCGACGGCGACCGAACTGGCGAAGGAGGCGCTGGGCGAGGAGGGCATGAAGGTCTTCGCCTCGATGAACCCGCTCCAGCGCATGGCTGATCCGGCAGAAATCGGCGCAGCCGCTGCCTTCCTTGCTTCGGCAGACAGCAGTTTCATGACCGCCAGCGAAGTCGCCGTCGACGGCGGCCTGGCGCAAATCTGATTTTTCGCGCCCGGCCAGTCGCTCCATTCGAAATCCGGAGCCCGCCGGGCGCAGTCACGTGAGGAACCATCCATGAGCTACGCAATTATCGGCTTCGGCAAGATCGGCCAGGCGCTTGCCAAGGCATTTGCCCGAAGCGGCATCGAGGTTTCCGTCGCGACCACCCGTGACCCTGAAAGCTTTGCATCCGATGCGACCGCGATCGGCCCGGGGATCATTCCCAAACGGTTGGCGGACGCGGTCAACGCGGACGTACTTTTTCTGGCTGTTCGCTACGAGTCGCACCGGGACGTTGCGAAGGCGCTGCCGAGCTGGGAGGGCAAGACGATCATCGATGTGACCAATGCCTATGGCGTATCCCCTGAAGAACTCGGGAGCCTGCCTTCTTCCAAGGTAGTCGAGCAGGCCTTTACGGGGGCGCGGCTGGTAAAGGGGTTCAACCATTTGATCGCCAGCGTTCTCGAACAGGAGCCGAGGGTACAGGGCGGCAGGAGAGTGGTGTTCCTGGCGAGCGACGATGAGGGCGCAGCGAAGCAGGCAGGTGAGCTTGCGGAAAATCTCGGATTCGCCCCCATCGCGCTGGGTGGGCTTTCGGAAGGAGGACTGCTGGTGCAAGCGCGTGGCAACAGCTGGGGCAAACTGATCTTCAAGGATTTGATCAAGTTCGACTGATAAGTCGGGCTGGCTGTTCTGATTCGATCAGGCCCAGGCGGACAACGGACCGCCTGGGCCTGGTTGGAGTAGCTCGTCAGACGCCGCTCATGCCGTACGGCCACCGAGCACTTCAGCCACCCAGTCGGCAATATACTGGCCGGCATTGATACTGTTGTCGAAACTCGAATGCTGCACGCCGCCCTCGCGTTCGGTGAAGATTTTCAGTTCGCGTTTCGGGCTGTTGACCAACTGCTCGTACGTGCGGTGTGCCCACTTCAACGGGATCTGTGAATCTTTCTCGCCGTGGGTGACCAGGAAGGGCACCTTGATGCGATCCAGGATGCCGTCCAGATGAACCTGCTCGGCGATGCTCATGAACTCATCGGTGTCCTTGGCGCCCCAGACCCAGGACACATGGGACCAATAATGCGGCACCGGGAAACTGCCTTCCTTTTCCAGGCGACGCTTCTGCACGTCGCGCCAGTCATGATTGGCACCCCATACCACACCACACGCGAAGCGCGGCTCGAAGGCCACCGCGCGCGGGCAGTAATAACCACCGAGCGAAACCCCTTCGAGGCCAATGCGTCTGGCGTCGACATCGTCGCGGGTTTCCAGCCAGTCCACCACGCGACTGGCCCAATGTTCGCTGTCAAAACGTGCCGTCAGGTGATGCAGGCGCAGCGCTTCGCCCGTGCCGGGCTGGTCGATGATCAACGACGACACGCCACGTTTCGCCAGCCAGGCGGGGAGACCGACGCGGTATTTCATTTCCTTGGTGGAATCCAGCCCATTGACCTGCACCAGGATCGGCGCGGGGCCGCTGACGCCTTCGGCACGGACCAGCAGGCCGCTAAGGTGTTTGCCTTCGTAGGGGATTTCCACGCGCTCACAGTTTTCCCTCGACAGTTCGATGCCGCGCTGGAAGGTCTGTAGAAAACGCTGGTAAAGCTCCGTGCGGCCCGGCGCACCATGGGCCTGCAGGCGTTCGCAGCTCAGGTAATAGGTGGCGGCGCGGTTGTACTTTTCACCGGCGGACAACATCCGTCCCTTGCCTTCGTCTTCTTCTGCCAAGCCGCACAGCTTGTCGGCCATGTTCGCCCAGGTTTCACGGAAAGCCTGGCTGCCGGCGGCATCCGGCTGCTTGGCGGCTTCTTGCAATGGCGCGCACATTTCCTCGATTTCGCCGATGCGAGCGCCCATTTCAATGGCCAGGTCGACGGAAAGGTTCCACACGTAGTTGGTTGGAAAGTAGCGAAACATGATGGTTGTTGTCCTTATGCAAGCAAATGCAGGCGGCCAGGTCCCGGAGCGAGGATCGCCTGGCCTGACGGTTCGAAGCAGGCTAAGGGGAGGCCAGTTGTTTGGCCAATCGCGAGTCGGGATGGGAGGTATTGCGAACGGCGATGGAGGGGGCGTGCACCATCGGTTTGAGGCCAGGGGCCGCACGCCAGCAAAAAGCTCAGGCAGCGGGCGGTCGCTACTGCTCCAGTTCGTTGATGATCTGGCTGATTTTCGCCCGCAGCCAGCGGTGCATCGGATCGCCTTCCATCGTGCGGTGCCAGAGCATAAACTCACGCATCACCGGGATTTTTACCGGTGGTTGCACGATGCGCAGCGGCAGGTAGTTGGCGTAGAGCCTGGCCATTCGCTGGAGCATGGTCGCGATACGCTGGGTGCCGACGATCAGCTGTGGCAGGGTATTGAAGTCGTGGGTCACCACTTCCATGCGGCGGGTGAGGCCGTATTGGCTCATCAGCCATTCTTCGACGCTCAGTTGCCGGTTGCGGCCGAAGATCACGGAGACGTGGCCCATCTCGATGTATTGATCCAGCGTGATGCTGTCGCCCACCAGGGTATTGCCTTCCCACACCACGCAAACGTGTTCTTCTTCGAACAACAACTGCGACGGGTGGCCTTCGATGAGGTAGTGCTCGGGCACGATCATCATGTCCGCTTCGCCGCGCATCAGCAGCTCGGTGGAGGTGTCACCGGGGCCCAGCAGTTCGAAGGTGATGTGCGGGGCTTCCAGGGAAATCTTCTGGATAACCCGGGCAAACAGGACACTGATCAGGTAGTCGGACGTGATCAAGCGGAAGTGGCGCTTGCTGGTGGCGGGATCGAAGACCGGCTTGGCGGTAATCGAGGACTTGATCGTCAGCAATATCTCACGTACCGGCGCCGCCAGTTCCCGGGCATAGGGAGTGGGTTGCATCTTGCGCCCGACCTGCGCCAGCAGTTCATCTTCGAAATACAGGCGCAGCCTGCCCAGTACGCCGCTGGTGGCGGATTGAGTCATGTGCAGGCGTTCGGCGGCGCGGGTGATGTTCTGCTCTTCCAGCAACACATCAAGCGCCACCAGGAGATTGAGATCCAGGTGGTTGAAACGCATGGCGGTCTCGATTCTTGTATTTATTTTGTAAATACATTCCGACCTTCCTATCGCTGCGTCAAGCCCCGCAAACGGACGAATCGAGCATTGCCGATTCGATATTCCCCGCCGCTTACGCGGCAAAGTCAGGTATCGCGTTTGCCGATAGGTCGCATCCCGACAAGCGATTAGTCAGTGAATTCCTGCCCCTTCAGTATCGGCTCACAGTTGGCCCGGCCGTGAGGCTTTACCGACTCCAGGACCTGGCTCGGCAGCGCATAGCCCGCAGTCTGAGAGCGGGTGCTGGCCTCGTGCGAATAATTACAACGGAGTGGTAACCATGAACATCATCGGCCTTGATGCCCTGATTTTTGGCGTCGACGATATTCAAGCCTGTACGCATTGCCTGCGTGACTACGGCCTGCAACCTGTCGACGTGGACGGCGAGGGCGGTCGTTTCGAAGCCCTCGACGGCACGGCGGTGATTATCCGTCGTGCAGACGATGCTCGCCTGCCAGCGGCCATCGGGCCGGCACCCTCGATCCGTGAAACCGTCTACGGCGTGGCCGGCGTGGCGGATCTCGAGGCCATCGCCGATGAGTTGGGGCGCGATCGCCCGGTGACTCGCGGGGCCGATGGTTCCGTGCACAGTGTGGACGACATGGGTTTCGCCATTGGTTTCCAGGTCAGTGTGCGACGCCCGTACAGCGCGCCAGCGGACCTGACCAACGCACCGGGCCATGCGCCCCAGCGTCCGGTCAACCAACCTGGTATCAATCCTGACATGCAGGCCCTGCCGCGCACATTGTCCCACGTGGTGTATTTCGTGCCGGACGCGGCCAAGGCCGAAGCCTTCTACAAGCGCCTGGGGTTCGTGACCACCGATACCTTCGTTGGCGCGGGCCCGTTCATGCGTCCGGCCGGTTCCGATGACCACCACTGCCTGTTCATGATCCAGACGCCGCCGCACATGAAGGGCTGCGAGCACTTCACCTTTCACCTGGGCAGCGGCACGGAAGTGTTGCTGGCCGGACGCCGTTTTGAACAGCAAGGCTGGACCAGTTTCTGGGGACCGGGCCGCCACCTCTTCGGCTCCAACTGGTTCTGGTACTTCAATAGTCCGCTGGGCTGCCACATCGAATACGACGCCGACATGGACAAGCACGATGACGCCTGGCAAGCGCGCCAGGCGCCGTTGTCGGCGGATAACTCGCAACTGTTCCTGTTCACCTCCCGGGAGAAATGGTTTCCGAGCGGTCCGCCGCCGAAGCAGGCCTGAGTGCGGATTTCGTCCATGGGTCATGAAGCGATGGTGCTGTGCCGCCTGGATGAACTGGTCGAAGGGCAGTCCCGCGGGTTCGACCCCCTGGGCACCGGAAAAGACAGCGTATTTGCCCTGCGCCATGGCGGCGAGGTGCGGGTTTATCACAACCGTTGCCCGCACCTGGAGGTGCGCCTGGAGTACCGCAAGGACCGTTTTCTCAGCGCCGACGGCAGCCAGATTCTCTGTTATGCCCACGGTGCCAGGTTCCTTCCGGACACTGGCCTGTGCGTCTACGGGCCATGTCTGGGGCAAAGCCTGAGTGCTCTGCAATGGCACGCGGAGGCTGATTGGCTGGTGCTCGAAGCCGGCCAATTGGAGGTGCCTGCGTAGTCATGAATGTATCGCGGTTTCTGATACATCGTATCCCTACATGCGATTAGTCAAACGCCTGCTTTGCCGAGAAAGTGAACACAACCCGGCAGCGAATGCGTGCAAAAACAGTCGGTAGGCCTGGCTGGATTGCGGCACGGTTTTACCAGAAGAACTGACATACAAAAAAAACAATAAGAGGGTTACTTCGATGGCTACTCGCAAGATCGCTGCGTCGCGGCGCGTCCCCTTTACCCTGACCCTTGCTGCGAGCCTGGGACTGGGCGCTTCGGCTGCCCAGGCCTTCCAGATCGACACCGGCAATCCCGACCTCAGCTTGCGTTGGGACAATACGCTGAAGTACAGCGCGGCCTGGCGGCTGAAGGATCCCAGCAGCAAACTCAGCGAGGGCCAGACGGCGCTGAACCAGAATGACGGCGACCACAACTTCGGCAAGGGGCTGATCTCCAATCGCCTGGACATTCTTTCCGAATTGGACATCGGTTTTCACAACTTCGGTGCCCGTCTGAGCGGCGCAGCCTGGTACGACACCGTGTACCAGGACCGCAACGACAACAACGACGCGGCCAGCGCCAACCAACGGTCGGTGGGTTACGACGAATTCACCCACGACACCCAGCAATTGCACGGTGGCGACGGTGAACTGCTGGACGCCTTTGTCTACTGGAACGGTGAGCTGGCCGACCGTACATTGTCGGTTCGCGCGGGGCGCCACGGCCTGATCTGGGGCGAGAGCCTATTCTTTGGCGGCAACGGGATTGCCGGGGCCATGGCGCCAGTGGACGTGGTCAAGGCGCAGTCGGTGCCCAACACGCAGTTCAAGGAAATCACCCGGCCGGTCAATCAGCTCTCGACCGCGTACCAACTGACCGACGATGTGTCGTTGGGCGCCTTCTACCAGTTGGAATGGGAAGCCACTCGCTTGCCGGGCGCCGGCAGTTATTTCTCCACCAGCGACACCATCGGCGACGGCAATGAACGGCTGATCACGGGCGGGCCATTCCCGGATTTCCTCGGCGGCAATGCCAACAGCCCGGCGGCGTTTTTCCATGGCAAGGACAAGAAGGCCAGGAATTCCGGCCAGGGCGGCCTGCAGCTCAAGTACAACACCGGGACGGCGGATTACGGCCTGTACGCGCTGCAGTACCACGAGAAAACCCCGACGTTGTATTTGAAGCCGAATGCTACCGGGCCGAACTTCAGCACCGGGCAGGTTGGCGAATACTCCTGGGTCTACCCGGAAGATATCCGGGTCCTGGGGGCCAGTTTCGCCACGTCCGTGGACGAGTACAGCTTTGCCGGCGAGGCCTCGATGCGCTGGAACATGCCGCTGGTGTCCAACGCCCAGACCGTCCTGCCGGGCGTCGACGCAGACAACAACAATGACGCCCTCTACGCCGTCGGCCGTACGGCCCACGTCAACCTCAACGTCCTGGCCTCGCTGGGCCCTTCCTTTGTTTCCAATGAAGCCAGCCTGGTGGGCGAGGTCGCCTGGAACCGCCTGCTCGCCGTGACCAGGAACCGTGCCGCGCTGGACCCCAACGCCACCGATGACGGCCTGGGCTTGAAGCTGGTGTACACGCCCACCTATCGCCAGTTCTTCCCAGGCGTGGATATCAGCGTGCCCGTGGGCATCAGCTATTTCCCCATGGGCAAGTCGGCGGTGATCAGCGGGTTCGGTCCCGATCGGGGAGGGGACATGAACGTCGGTGTCTCCGCCACCTACCTGGACCAAGTGACCGTGGGGCTGACCTACACCCACTTCTACGGTCCCGAGGACACCAGCCTCAACGCCGCCAACCAGTTCAACTACAAGCAGTCGCTGAAGGACCGGGATTACCTGGCTTTCTCCGTCAAGACCACGTTCTAAGAGGATTTGCGCATGACCATTCAGTTCACTCTAAAGGCCTTGTGCTTAACCCTGCTGGCCGCCGCCGCGCCGATCGCCCTGGCCGCCAGCGCCGAACAAGCCGCCGCGCTGGGCAAGACCCTGACGCCCTTCGGCGCCGAGAAGGCCGGTAATGCCGACGGCAGCATCCCGGCCTGGGACGGTGGCTACACCAAGGTCGAGCCGGGCTATGTCCCGGGCGCCAAGCGCAGCGATCCATTTGCCGCCGACAAACCCTTGTTCAGCATCACCGCGCAGAACCTGTCCAAGTACGCCGACAAGCTCAGCGACGGCACCAAGGAGCTGTTCAAGCGCTTTCCGGAGACCTATCGCATCGATGTCTACCCGACCCGGCGCACGGCGGCCGCGCCGCAGTGGGTCTATGACAACACGCTCAAGAATGCGACCCGCGCCAAACTGATCAACAGCAGCGCCGGCCTGATTCCCGACGGTGCCTATGGCGGGATCCCGTTTCCGATTCCACAGAACGGCACCGAAGCCATCTGGAACCACGTGTTGAACTGGCGCGGCACTTCGGTGGCGGGGCATTTTCGTCACTACCTGATGACCGCAGACGGCAACCAGGTGATGACCAGCGACGGCCTGTTGACCCAGGAAATGCCCTACTACTTCCAGGAGGGCGGCCCTGAAAACTACTCGGGTGATTATTGGCTGGTGCACTTCGTCAATCTCGGCCCGGCGATTCGTGCCGGCGAGCAGATCCTCGGGCGTGAAAACATCAACGGTGACAAATCCCAGGCCCATGTCTACCTGAGCGGCCAGCGCCGGGTGCGTACGCTGCCCAACGCCTGCTGCGATACGCCGACGCCTTCCACCGCCGGGGTCATGTCCTTCGATGAGTTGAGCGTGTGGGGCGGGCGTACGGACCGGTTCGACTGGAAACTGGTGGGCAAGCAGGAGATCTACGTCCCCTACAACACCAACAAGGTGCAGAACGCTGCCCAGCCGCAGGACCTGTTGGGCAAGCACCATCTGAACCCGGATTACGTGCGCTGGGAGTTGCACCGCGTCTGGGTGGTCGAGTCGACAGTGGCCGCCGGCAAGCGCCACCAGTTGCCCAAGGGCCGTTACTACCTCGACGAGGACACTTGGCAAGCCCTGCTCGGCGATCGTTGGGACGCCAGCGGTCAACTGGCCAAGACCCTCTGGTCGCTGCCTTCCGTATTGCCCGACCTGCCAGGCTTGGTGCAACTGTCTTCCGGTTTCTACGACCTGACCTCCGGTGCGTGGTTTATCCAGAACCTCTATGCCGGGTTGCCGGAGCAGTATCGCGCGGTTGATCGCTACAAGGCCTCGGAGTTCTCGCCCGCGGCGATGGCGGGTCGCGGCGTGCGTTGATCGGGCCGAGAGCCAGGGGCGGGCCTGTCGGCCTGCCCTTTGGGGGATGAATGTTTTTCCGAGGTGGGTTATGAACAGAATCAGTCAGGCGGGCGCGTTGCTCTTGGCCCTGTGCCTGCCCGTCGCCGCGAGCGAATGCCTGGCCGGGACGGCTGCCGTGGACGTGCCGCTGAATACTCCCGCCATGCAGGTGTCGGGTGCGCAGAACGGCGTTTTGATCGACCTGGCGCGCGCCGGTACACGTCTCGTCGCCGTAGGTGAACGCGGCCTGGTGGTGTTTTCCGACGATAACGGAAAGAGCTGGCGCCAGGCTTCGGTGCCGGTGTCGGTCAGCCTGACGGCGGTGCAGTTTGTCGATGCGCAACAGGGCTGGGCGGTAGGCCACGCCGGCGTGGTGCTGGCGACGCGTGACGGCGGCGAGCATTGGACGCTGCAGCTCGACGGCGTGCGCGTGGCACAGTTGGAACTGGAGGCCGCCAAGGCCGAGCAGGCCACGGCAGCCAACCCGGACGACGCCTTGACGCGGGTACAAAGTGCCGAGCGTCTGGTCGCCGATGGGGCGGACAAGCCCTTCCTGGCGCTCCAGTTCATCGACGCACAGCGTGGGTTGATCGTCGGGGCCTATGGCTTGGCGCTGCAGACCACCGATGGCGGCGCGACCTGGCATTCATTGATGGGGCGCATCGCCAACCCGAACGGCTTGCACTTGTACGCCATCAGTCGCCAGGGCCCGCGCTGGTTCCTGGCGGGTGAGCAGGGTTACCTGGCGCGCTCGGATGACGACGCGACGTCGTTCAGCCAGTTGGACAGCCCTTACGAAGGCAGTTTCTTCACCCTGCAAAGTCGTGCCGATGGCGCGCTGCTCGTCGCCGGCCTGAAGGGCAACGCCTTTGTTTCCAACGATGCCGGCGCAAGCTTCCAGCGCTTGTCCGTTCCCGTGCCGATTTCCTTCAACGACGCCACCCGCCTGGCCGACGGTCAGGTATTGCTGGTCAACCAGGCCGGCACGCTGTTTCGCAACGGCGGGGAGGTGCTGCTGCCATTTGGCAAGCCGTTGGGCAAGCCTGTTTCAAGTCTGATCGAGGCCGCCGATGGCAGCCTGGTCGTTGCCGGTTTCACCGGGCTGCAGCGTATTGCGCAGCCAGCCACTGCCGCTTCGGAGTGAGGTTATGACGTCCCCTGGTAAGTTCCCCCAATCCCCTGCGAATGCGTTCGACGATTTCGATCCGCGTTCCGGCTCGGTGCTCGAACGGGCATTGTTCAATCATCGCCTGTGGGTGTTGCTGCTGTGCCTGGCGACCACGCTGGTGTTGGGTTGGCAGTCCAGCCGTGTCGAGCTCAATGCCAGTTTCGAAAAAATGATCCCCACCCATCATCCGTACATTGCCAACTACCTTGAGCACCAGCAGGAGTTGAGCGGGCTGGGCAACGCCTTGCGCATCGCCGTGGTGAACAAGCGGGGCGAGATCTATGACGCTGACTACCTCAACACGCTGCAGGCGTTGAGCGACAAGATCTACCTGCTGCCCGGTGTCGATCGCGCCTACATGAAATCGTTGTGGACGCCCGCCACGCGCTGGGTCGCCGTGACCGAAGCAGGCCTGGAAGGCGGGCCGGTGATCCCGGATAACTACGACGGTGGTTCCGCCAGCTTGGCGGCCTTGCGGCGCAATGTGCAACTGTCCAACGAAATCGGCCAGTTGGTGGCATTCGACCAGGCCTCGAGCATCATCCAGGTCCCGCTGTTGCAGCGCACCCCCGACGGCCGGCCCTTGGACTACACCCGGTTGTCGCAACAACTGGAATCGCTGCGCAGCCAATACCAGAGCGACAGCGTTGATATTCATATCACCGGTTTCGCCAAGAAAGTCGGTGACCTGATCGCCGGCCTGCGGCAGATCCTGATCTTCTTCGCCGTGGCGATCCTGATCACCACCGTCGTGCTCTATTGGTACACCCGCTGCATCCGCAGCACCTTGCTGGTGGTGTTCTGCTCGCTGGTGGCGGTGGTCTGGCAGCTTGGCCTGCTGCCGCTGTTGGATTATCAGCTGGACCCTTATTCGGTGCTGGTGCCGTTCCTGGTGTTTGCCATTGGCATGAGCCATGGCGCGCAGAAGATGAACGGGATCATGCAGGACATCGGCCGCGGCATGCACCGCGTGGTCGCCGCGCGTTTCACCTTTCGCCGCCTGTTTCTCGCCGGGCTCACCGCGCTCCTCTGTGACGCGGTTGGTTTCGCGGTGCTGATGATCATCAAGATCCAGGTGATCCAGGACCTGGCGATGATCGCCAGCATCGGTGTCGCGGTACTGATCTTCACCAATCTGATCCTGTTGCCGATATTGCTTTCCTATGTCGGGGTCAGCGGCCACGCGGCGCGG
This sequence comes from Pseudomonas agronomica, assembly GCF_025917275.1. Lineage (GTDB taxonomy): Bacteria > Pseudomonadota > Gammaproteobacteria > Pseudomonadales > Pseudomonadaceae > Aquipseudomonas > Aquipseudomonas agronomica. Next base: position 17,673 of record NZ_JAOSHO010000019.1, read on the forward strand.
CTGAGCCTGAAAAGCGAGCACGCCGAGCAAGCCGGCCAACATCGCCATGGATTCTGGCGCTTCCTCGATCTGTTCACCCGGCGTCGCTGGGCGGCGTTGTGCATCGCCTTGAGCCTGGCGCTGGCGACGCTCGGCTTCATTGTCAGCCTGCAGTTGAAAGTCGGTGATCTCGATGCGGGCGCACCCGAACTGCGCGCTGACTCGCGCTACAACCAGGATGATGCCTTCCTGACCCGGCATTACGGCGCAAGCAGCGACCTGTTCGCGGTGATGATCAAGACGCCGGCCAGCGCCTGTTCGCGCTATGACATCCTGAACAAGGTCGATGCCCTCGACTGGCAATTGCGCACCTTGCCGGGTGTCGACTCGACCAATTCCCTGGCACTGCTTAACCGCCGGATGCTGGTGGGCCTCAGCGAAGGCAACCCGAAGTGGTACGAGCTGCAGAACAACCAGGCGATGCTCAATATGATCACCGCCGGGGCGCCACGCGGGTTGTACAACGAAGACTGCAGCCTGCTGACGCTGTACGCCTACCTCTCCGATCACAAGGCGCAAACCCTGACCCGCCTGGTGGAGCATGTCGAACAGTTCGCGGCGGCGAACAATACCGATGACGTCCAGTTCCTGTTGGCTGCCGGCAACGCCGGAATCGAGGCCGCGACCAATATCGTGGTCAAGCAGGCCAATCGGGAAATGCTGTTCTGGGTCTACGGTGCCGTGATCCTGCTCTGCCTGATCACCTTCCGTTCCTGGCGCGCCACGGTGTGCGCGGTGATTCCGCTGATGCTCACCTCGATCCTCTGCGAAGCGCTGATGGTCTGGCTGGACATCGGCGTCAAGGTCGCGACCCTGCCGGTCATCGCCCTCGGCGTGGGCATCGGCGTCGACTACGCGCTGTACGTGATGAGCATCCTGCTCGGTCACATGCGCCAGGGCACCAGCCTGTCGCAGGCGTATTACCGGGCACTGCTGTCCACCGGCAAGGTGGTGATGCTGACCGGTGTGACCCTGGCGATCGGCGTCGCCACCTGGATGTTTTCGCCGATCAAGTTCCAGGCCGACATGGGCGTGCTGCTGGCGTTCATGTTCGTCTGGAACATGGTCGGCGCCCTGGTCCTGTTGCCGGCCCTGGCGCACTTCCTGTTGCCGAGCGAACGGATCAGCCGGGAACAGACCTTGGCTGAACCCATCCCGCCGACCAGCTTGGCGCTCACGCCTGCCGTGGTCGAGGAGAGCGGTTGCCTGCAACAGGCCCTTTGTCCGCAAACCCCGGGACACGATCAACGCGCAACGCCCTGCGCCCAACCCATTGCGTCATGACAATAAGAAAGGACGTTCCCATGCCTCGCATCTATCAGCTCCAGCAGCATCTCTGGCTAGCGCTTCGAACCGGTCTGGTCGCTTTCGGGGTGGCGTTCTGCGCGACCCAACCGCCGGAGGTGCGTGATGAACGTTGAACGCCAGGCGCGGCTGCCGCAGTCCTTGTTGCTGTTGCTCGGCAGCTGCCTGCCGGTCCTCGGCGCGGTGCTGCTGGCGCCCGTCCTGCCGCGCATGCAGGAACACTTCGCCGACACCCCGGGCGTCGCGGTGCTGGTTCCCATCGCCCTGACGCTACCGGCGCTGATGATTGCCCTGTTGGCACCTTTCGCCGGGATCATTGCCGACCGACTCGGACGCAAGCCGTTGCTGATCGGCGCGATGTGCCTCTACACCGTCTGTGGGGTGCTGCCGCTCTGGCTGGATTCGTTGCAAGCGATCGTCGTCAGCCGCGCCGGCATCGGTCTGGCCGAGGCGGCGATCATGACGTGTTGCACCACGATGATGGGCGACTACTACAGCGGCGCGCGGCGTGAACGCATGTTCGCCCTGCAAATGGTCGCGACCTCGTTGTCGGCGGCGATTTTCATTGCCATCGGCGGCGTGCTGGGCGAGCACGGCTGGCGCACACCGTTTGCGCTGTATGGGTTGGGGTTGGTGCTGCTGCCGCTGATGGCGTGGTTGCTGTGGGAGCCGCATGGGCGTGACGTCGCGGCGAAAAAGGCCGCAGGCACGGCGTTTCCCTGGCGCGCCTTGGCACCGCTGTATGGCCTGGCATTCCTCGCCGGATTGAGCCTGTTCATCGTGCCCGTACAAGTCGGTTATCTGCTCAACCTGCTGCATGTCGAAGGGTCGCAGCAGATCGGCTTGACCATGGGCGCCAGCCAGCTCGGCGTATTGGTCGGCGCGCTGAGTTTCCGCCTGTTCAGTGGCGTGCCGGCGTACCGGCAGATGCTAATGGCCTTCGTCGCCGCTGGCATCGGCGGTGGGTTGCTGGCGGTGGCCGACAGCCATGGATGGGTGGTGATCGCCGTACTGATCAATGGCCTGGGTATCGGCCTGATGATGCCGACCCTGCTCACCTGGATCATGGCCCAGGTCGACTTCCAGCAGCGCGGCCGCGCCGCCGGTGGTTTCACCTCGATGTTCTTCGCCGGGGAGTTCGTCAGCCCGCTGGTGGTGCTGGCGATTACCGGCGGGGTGACCAGCGCCTTGCCCGCCGCGTTGGGCATCGTTGCCGGCGTTCAACTCCTGGTGGCCGTGGCCTGTATTCGGTTGCGTGGCGGCGAGTCGGTTTTTCCCGCTGCGGTTGCGGCGAAGCCTGATCGCTGATTCCACATTCCAAGAAAACAAGAACAAGAGGAGAACGATATGAGCTATTTGCTCAACACCTGGTACATCGCTGGGTGGGCGGACGAGTTGGCGCCAGGGGCGATGCTGGGCAGGACCATCGTCGAACAACCCATGGTCTTCTTTCGCGACAGCCGGGGCGCGATCCAGGCGCTCGCCGATCGTTGCCCACACCGTTTTGCCCCGCTGCACATGGGCACGATTGTCGACGACAGCATCCAGTGCCCATATCACGGCTTGCGTTTCGATGGCAGTGGCCAATGCACGCACAACCCCCATGGCGAGGGAAACATCCCCAAGGCGGCCTGTGTCCGCGGGTTCGCAGTCGTTGAGCGCCACGGGGCGATCTGGGTCTGGCCGGGCGAGCGTCACCTGGCCAGCGATGCGCTGATCCCTGACTTTTCCTTCTTCGAGCAGGCGCCCAACCATGCCAAGGGACACGGGTACCTGCCCACACGCGCGCATTACGAACTGCTTTCCGACAACATCATGGACCTGAGCCACGTTGATTTCCTGCACCCCGATACGCTCGGTGGCGGAGCGTTGTCACGCACCCGCGCCACCGTCGAGGAACTGGTCAATGATCGCGTGCGCATCAATTGGTGGGCCGCCGATGATGTTCCTCCGCCGGCGTTCGGCGCTCACCTTGAAGATCCGAGCCGGGCAGACGTCTGGGCCGAGGTCATCTGGCACGCGCCGGGCCTGATGCTGCTGGGCAGTGGCGCCACCGCGCCAGGGCGCCCCAGGGAAGAGGGGCCGGTGACATGGAACCTGCACCTGATGACCCCGCAGGACGCGACGAATACCCATTATTTCTTCGCCAACACCCGAAGTTTCGAGCAGGACAACGCCCAGTTGAATGCCTTCGTCCAGGACATGTTGATCGGTATTTTCGCCGGTGAAGACAAACCCATGGTCGAGGCCCAGCAGCGTCAGATTGGCGAGGTTGACTTGCTGGGCCTCAACCCGGTGTTACTGCCCGTCGATGCCGGGGCCGTGCGCTGCCGGCGGGTGCTGCGTCGATTGATTGAAACCGAGCGCGCGGCGACACAAGCCAACCCGTCATCAAGCTTTGGCAAAGAGGTGTTGCGATGAGCTTCCTACGCAACGTCTGGTACGCGGCCGCCTGGGGAACCGAGGTCAACGCCGGAGAGCTGTTCCAACGAACCCTGCTCAACGAACCCGTGGTGTTTTTTCGCGATACCCAGGGCACCGCCCAGGCCATTGCCGATCGCTGCCCCCACCGTTTCGCGCCCCTGGGCATGGGAACGCTTAAAGGCGATTCGGTGCGTTGCCCGTACCACGGCCTGGAATTCGATGGCAGCGGCACCTGCATGCATAACCCCCACGGCGATGGCGCCATTCCCAAGGCGGCGAAGGTCAAGGCTTACCCTCTGATTGAGCGCCACAGCCTGTTGTGGATCTGGATGGGCGATGCAGGTCTGGCCGACGCGACGCTGATTCCGGATTTCAGTTGCATGGACGAAGACCTTTGGTATGTCGGCAAACGTTATTTGCACGCGCGAGCCAACTACGTGCTGGAAACCGACAACATCATGGACCTGAGTCATATCGAGTTCCTGCACCCGTCAACGTTGGGTGGTGATGGCGTCAAGAGCGCGTTGACCAGCGTACAGGAGGAGGGCAACACCGTTTGGTCCAACCGCCAGACCGTTGCGGAAATCATGCCGGAATTTCTCTACACCGCCTGGAACATTCCCCAAGGCACGCCGGTGGACCGTTGGATCGATGTGCGTTGGGATGCCCCGGCGAACATGTTGCTGTTTTCCGGCGCCGTGGCGACAGGGCTACCGAGGGATCAAGGCATTTCCACGCCGATTCCGCACCTGTTCACCCCGCAGACCGAGACGACCACTCACTACTGGTTCTCAGTCTGTTTTCCCAAGGCAATGGGCGAATTCGCCGAGAGATTCGCTGATGAGCAAGCGGCTGCTATCAACCGGCCTTTTGCCGACGAAGACTTGCCGATGCTGGAGGCGCAGCAGCGCATGATGGGCGATGCATCGTTCTGGGACTTGAAGCCCGTCCTGCTGATCGGTGATGCAGGCGCCATCCGCGCGCGGCGTGTACTCGATCGCATGATTGCTGCCGAGCAGCCTGCGGGTGCCAAGTGATGATTGAAGTCATCGTCACTCGCAAGCGTCGCGAAGCCGAAGGCATCTACAGCTTCGAACTGGCTCCAGCCGAAGATGCCGTGCTGCCTGCCTTCAGCGCCGGCTCGCATATCGACGTACACCTGCCCAATGGCCTGGTGCGCCAGTACTCGCTGTGCAATCACCCGGAAGAACGCCATCGCTATCTGCTGGGCGTGTTGCTCGATCCCGCGTCGCGCGGCGCTTCCCAGGCCATGCACGGGCAAGTGCAAGAAGGCACTCGGCTGCGCATCAGCGAGCCGCGCAACCTGTTCCCGCTGGAACATGGGGCGGGCTACAGCGTGTTGTTCGCGGGGGGTATCGGCATCACGCCGATCCTTTGCATGGCCGAGCGTCTGGCGCGGATCGGCGCGCCTTTCGAATTGCACTACTGCGGTCGCTCGGCCGGGCGCATGGCCTTCATCGAGTACCTCAGCCAGTCGGCGTTCGCCGATTGCGTGCAGGTCCATGTGGACGACGGCGCCGATGCCCAACGCCTCGACAGCGCTCGAATCCTGTCCACGCCGGCCAATGATCGCCACCTGTATGTCTGTGGCCCGAATGGCTTCATGGAGCATGTGCTCGGCGCCGCTCGCGCGCAGGGTTGGGCCGAGGCGCAACTTCACCGCGAGTACTTTACGGCCGCCGCTGCGCCAGCCAGCGAGGCGGGCGGCTTCGAGGTGCAACTGGCCAGCACCGGGCAATGTTTCCAGGTGCCTGCCGCGCTGAGCGTGGCCCAGGTGCTGCTGGAGGCCGGCATCGATATCCCGTTGTCCTGCGAGCAGGGCATCTGTGGCACCTGCCTGACACGGGTGCTGGAAGGCGAACCTGAGCATCGCGACCTGTTCCTGACCGATGCCGAGCGAGCGCGCAACGACCAGTTCACGCCTTGCTGTTCGCGCGCCAGGAGCGCGCGGCTAGTGCTCGATCTCTAAGGTTTTCCCATGAATCCATCTTTTTCCGCTGGCACGTTCCACCAACAGATTTGAGGACTTGAACATGCAACAGCTTCCTGGTTTCAAACGCGTGGTCACCGGGCACGATGCCCAGGGGCGGGCGGTGGTCGCGCTCAGCGGACCGACGCCGAACAGCTTCCCGCTCAAGGCCGTGCCCGGCACGGTCTTTCACGAGATCTGGAACAGCGGCGCCAGCCCGGCCGTGCTGGATAACGGCGACGACCCCACCCGCAAGCCGCTTCAATTGAGCCCGGCGCCGCTGGGCAGCGTCATCCGCGTGGTGGATATCCCGCCCGACAGCGTGCAGAACCAGGTCAGTGCCGAGGAGGCCGCGGCGGCCTTCGCCGAAATTGGCCAGGCCCATGCCGGGACGGGGCAGGCGGATTCCAGGCACAAGCTGATGCACCGCACCGAAACGCTGGATTACGGCGTGGTGACGGAGGGCGAGGTCTGGCTGGTCCTCGATGGCGAAGAGGTGCACCTCAAGCGCGGTGACATCGTCGTGCAGCGCGGCACCAATCACGCCTGGAGCAATCGCACCGAGCAGTTGGCACGCATGCTCTTCGTGCTGCTCGACGGTCGCTTTGCCCCCGAGCTGCAAGGAGAACAGGCATGAAGCTCAGTACTCTCAAGGATCACAGCCGCGACGGTCGCCTGCTGGTGGTATCGCGCGACCTGGCCTGGGCGGTGGAGGCCAGTGACATCGCCGGGACCCTGCAGCAGGCCATCGAGTATTGGCCGAGCGTCGAAGCCGCTTTGCGCGCTCGCTATGACGCCCTGAACGAAGGCGCGCTGGTCGGGGCCTTCGCCTTTGATCCGCAACAAGCCGCCGCACCCTTGCCGCGTGCCTGGCAGTGGCTGGATGCCTCATCGTTTCTCAGCCATGGCGAACGGATGCAGAAAGCGTTTTCGCTGGATCCCATCGAAGGTGTCGAACACACGCCGCTGATGTACCAGGGCTGTGGCGACGATTTTCTCGGCGCTCGCGATGACATCGTGCTGCCCAGTGAAACCCATGGCATCGACTTCGAAGGTGAATTCGCCGTGGTGGTCGATGAGGTGCCCATGGGCTGTTCGGCGCAAGACGCCCTCGGCCATATCCGCCTCATCGTGCAACTCAACGACGTCAGCCTGCGCGCACTTGCACCCCGGGAGATGAAGACCGGCTTCGGCTTTATCCAGGCCAAATCCTCATCAAGTTTTGCCCCGGTGGCAATCACCCCCGACGAGCTGGGCGATGCCTGGCGCGATGGGCGCGTGCACTTGCCGCTGAAGGTCGAGTGGAATGGCCAGTGGTTCGGGCATGCCCACGGTGGCGCGATGCATTTCGGCTTCCATCAGTTGATCGCCCATGCAGCGCTGACCCGGCGTCTCAGGGCCGGCTGCGTGATCGGTTCCGGCACGGTTTCCAATGCCGACCCTAGCGTTGGCGCGGCTTGCATCGCTGAACGTCGTGCCGTCGAGATGATTGAACAGGGCGCGCCCAAAACGTCCTTCATGCGCTTTGGCGACCGGGTGCGCATGGACGTCATCGATGCGCAAGGGCAGTCGGTCTTTGGCGCGATAGACCAGCGTGTCGTCCGTGGAGACCGACCATGCGCGTGATGATTACCGGTGCCAACGGCTTTGTCGGGCGGGCACTGGTGCAGCGCCTGCTCGACACGAATCAGCTGCGAGGCCAGCCCATCGGCGCGTTGATCCTGCTGGATAAGGAACTGGCGGGTTTTGCTGATGACAAGCGCGTGCGCCGCCATTGCGGCAGCGTCACCGATGCCGCGTTGCTGCGTCGCGCCCTGGCCGATGGCATCGATGTGGTGTTCCACCTGGTGAGCGTGCCGGGCGGCGCAGCCGAGCAGCAGTATTCACTGGGCTACCAGGTCAATTTGCTGGCGAGCCTGGAGTTGCTCGATCAGTTGCGCGAACAGCCTGGCGTGCCGGTGCTGGTGTACGCCAGCAGCGTGGCGGTGTACGGCGGCGACCTGCCGGCGCGCATGGATGAGCGTGCCATGCCGCGCCCGCAGATAAGCTACGGCGCGCACAAGGTGATGGTGGAAACGGCCCTCAACGATCTGGCTCGGCGAGGCGAGGTGGACGGTCGTGCCGTGCGCCTGCCCGGCATCGTCGCGCGTCCACGTGAACCCAACGGCCTGCGTTCGGCATTCATGAGCGATCTGCTGCACGCGTTTGCCCAGGGCGAGCCGTATTGCTGCCCGGTGTCGCCGCAGGCGCAGGCGTGGTGGATGTCGGTGCGGTGCTGCGTCGATAACCTGCTGCGAGCCGCCGAGCTGCCGACCGCCGAACTCGGCGGCTCACGGGTCTGGCAACTGCCGTTGTTGCACCTGTCCATTGCCCAGGTCATCGATGCCCTGGCCGCTGCCTACGGCCAGGAACGCCGCGGGCTGATCAGCTTCGCACCGGATGCCGGGCTGCAAGCCTTGTTCGGCAGCTTCCCGGCGATGAAAACCCCACTGGCCCGGGCCCTTGGCTTTCGCCATGACGGCTCGGCAACCGCCTTGATACGTAACAGTTTGAAGCCCGCTGGCTCGGCGCGTCGTGCGCGGGGGCGGGTGGCGCTTGGAGTGACCGATCATGCAACCGACTAGACGCCGTCTCGTGGACCTGTCCGTGACCCTGGACAACAACCCTCACACCGATCCGCCGCCGTTGCTGCCGAAAATCGACTACATGGACCATCAACAAGGCTGGCCGGAGATGGCCGCGATGTTTCCCGGCCTGTCCAAGGCGCAACTGCCCGGCGACGAATCCTGGGCGGCGGAGCGCCTGCAGATCACCACCCACAGCGGTACGCACATGGACGCCCCTTGGCACTACGCCTCGACCACGGACGGCGGCAAACCGGCGTTCGGCATCGACGAGTTGCCACTGGATTGGTGCCTGCAACCGGGGGTGAAACTGGACTTTCGCCATTTGCCAGACGGTCATGTGGTCAGCGCCGCCGAAGTACAGGCTGAGTTGGCGCGCATCGAGCACGTGCTCCAGCCGTTGGACATTGTCCTGGTCAATACCCGCGCCGGTGCACTGTTCGGCCAGCCGGGCTATCTGGATGCCGGTGTCGGCATCGGCCGCGAGGCCACGTTGTATCTGTTGGAGCGCGGCGTACGCGTGGTCGGCACCGATGCCTGGAGTTGGGACGCGCCGTTCAAGTACACACGCGAACGCTTCGCCGCCACCGGCGACGCCTCGATCATCTGGGAAGGGCACAAGGCCGGACGCGACATCGGCTACGGCCAGATGGAGAAATTGGCGAACCTGGAATGCCTGCCCGCCCATGGCTTCCAGGTGTCGTGTTTCCCCTACAAGATCAGGCACGCCTCGGCCGGCTTCGTCCGCGCCGTGGCGATCTTCGAGCAATGACCGTGCGCGTGGCGGGTGGAAAGAAACGCGGGAGTCTTTCCCGAGGACTTGAGGTGCTGCTTTCCGAGCACATCATCGAGGGGCGACTGCGCAGCGGAGAACAATTGCCCACCGAGTCGGCCCTCATGCTCGAACACGGGGTCAGCAGGACCGTGGTGCGCGAGGCGATGTCGCGTCTGCAGGCCGCCGGAATGGTCGAGACACGCCACGGCATCGGTACGTTTGTGCGCGATAGCACGTTGTCATTGAAGACCTTCATCGACCCGGCGACGATCGGTGTCATCGTCGATTCGCTGGCGATCATGGAGTTCCGGATTGGCCTGGAAGTCGAAGCCGCCGGGCTCGCCGCGCAACGCCGCCGCCCGGATCAGCTGGCCGGGTTGCGAGCGTTGCTCGATCAGCTCGGACAGCCGGCTGTCAGCCTCAATGATCGGGCGGCGCTGGATTTCCAGTTCCATCTGGGCATTACCGAGGCGACCGGCAATCACTACATCGCCAACACGCTGCTCAACCTGGGCGTGGTCATCATTCCGCGCAGCCGATTGGATTCTGCGCGGCTGTTCCACGATGAGCCTTCGCACTACGAACAACGCATGCAAGGCGAGCATGAGCAGATCTACCAGGCGATCCTCAATCAGGACGCCGAATGCGCACGCGCGGCCATGCGCCTGCACCTCCAGGACAGCCGCGAGTATCTGCATCAGGCCCGCAACGAGCTGCTGACATGACCGACATCCAGAAGGAAGCGGCGACGCAATATCCCGCCACGGCGCTGACCATCATCGATCCGCGCTGGACCTTGTTCGTCCGTGTCGTGGCAGCGGGCAGCCTCAGCAAAGCGGCCGTATTGCTGGATATGCCGCAGTCCATGGTCAGTCGCAATATCGCCTTGCTCGAATCGCAATGTGGCGAGCGCCTGTTCCATCGCACGGGACGCGGCGTGGTCCTGACCGAATTCGGCGAACAGCTGTTGCCATGCATATCAGGCCTTCTCGCGGACGCGGAGGGCCTTGCCGACGACATTCGCAACCTGCGTGGAAAACCGGTGGGCGAGGTGGTCGTGGGCATGTTGCCCTCAGCGGTGCGGCGGTTTGCGGGGACACTGTTTTCCACGGTGCGGGCGCAGATGCCCGGGGTGAGGTTGCATTTGATCGAGGGCGCCAGTGCTCAACTCGAAGAGCAGTTGCACGACGGTCGCCTGGATATGGCGCTGGTGCTGCGCGAGAGCGAGGCAAGCATCGGGCAAGCGCATCTGCTGGCCAGACTCCCGCTGCATCTGGTGGGGCCTGCCGTCGATCCTCTTTTCGCCAGCCGGGACATTCCGTTGAGGCAGTTATCTGGATTGCCCCTGGTCGTACCCGGGCGGCCGCATCTGTTGAGGGCCAGGCTCGACCACTTGGCCGCCGATCAAGGTGTCGAATTATCCGTGGCCGTGGAAGCCGATTCCGTCCAGCTGCAGTACGAAGTCGTGGCGGCGGGGGGTGGCTATGCCATTGCGTCTGTGCTGCCGGGCTCGTTGGATCAGCGATTGGTCTCATCGCGTATCGTCGAGCCGGTCCTCGAGCGCTTCGTTGTCCTGGCGGAGTCGCCTCGTCGCTCGGTGACGCGTGCCTCCCGTGAAGTGCGCCGGTTGATCTGCAACCTGTCCATGCCATCGACTTAAGCGATAGCTGCTTTCGCTCCCCAGCAGTATTCGGTGCGGGGAGCGCCTCGTAGGGTGTCAGTCAACCAACGATTGATACCGATTGCGAGGTTCGCACTATGCATCACGCCCAAGAATCCCAAGTCATCGCCCCGACGCTTTTCCTCAGCGATGCCGATGTCGCCTCTCTCGCCGATTGGGGCACTGCCGTCGCCGCGCTCGCCGAGGCGTATGCCCATCCGACGTCCGACGCGATGGTGCCGCCTCGTTCCATGGCGCGGGGCGACGGGCTCTGGCTGCGCAGCTTGACCGCCGTACCGCCCACCGGTGGCCAGATGGGCTGCAAGTTGATTGCCGCTTCCATGCGGGCGCGCTGCGCCAGCTACCTGATCGCCTTGTTCAACCAGCAAACCATGGCCCTCAGTGCGCTGATCGACGGCAACCGGGTGACCGGTTTGCGTACCGCCGCCACCGCTGCGCTGGCGGTCGATTTGCTGGCGCCCCAGCGAGCGCTGCGGGTGGGTGTGATTGGCGCCGGGTTCGAGGCGCGGGGTGCGCTGGACTGCCTCAAGTCCGTGCGCAGCGTGTCCCATGTCCGGGTGTTCAGTCCAACGCCCGCGAGCCGTGAGCGTTTTGCCGACAGCTTCAGGCCCGGGCTGGATATCCAGGCGGTGAGCAGCGCCCAGGAGGCGGTGCGGGACGCTGACGTGGTGATCTGTGCCGCCCGCAGCCGTGACGAGTCGCCGGTGTTGCAAGGCGCGTGGCTTGGCCCGGGCGCCACGGTCGTGTCGTTGGGTTCCACCTTGCCTGAGCAACGGGAGGTTGATCCGGTCACGATGGAGCGAGCCGCCTGCATTGTCGCGGATATGCCGCAAGAGGTGCTCCACGATACCGGTGACGCCATCGCCGCGATCAGTGCCGGCGTGTATGTCGCCGACAAATTGGTCGCGCTGTCGGACCTGGTCGCGGGCCGTGTCACCCCGCGCCAGCACGCAAGCGACATCGTCCTCTACAAATCGGTGGGCTCGGCGCTGCAGGACGTCGTCATCGCCCAAGCGCTGTATGAGCGCGCCCGGCAACAAGGCCTCGGCATCGAGCTGCCGGCCAGCATTGTCCCTGTCTCGAAATAACCCCTCACTGTCCAAAGGAAATCATCATGGCCACATACAAGAAAGCGGACGCCCGTACCTGGGCGCGGGAAAACCTGGTGGGCTGCTCGGCTGTCACCATCCCAAGTTTCAGCGCCGATCTGAAGCGACTCAACGAGCGTGGCATTCGCCACGACATCGAACATACGGTCGGCCTGGGCTACAGCGCCACGTTGCTGTGCAGCGAACTGGCGATCTCTCCCCAGGAGAACGCGCAGTTCACGGCCTGGGCCCGTGAGTCTGGGAAAAACCTGATCCTGTTCTTCCATGCGGCTTTTGGCACGCTTGCCGAGAACATCGAGGCGGTGAAGCTCGCCGAGAATGCCGGTGCGGATATTGTCCTGCTGTCCTATCCACCGCAGTTCTGGCCGACCAACGAGCAGGAAATCTACGACTACACCAAGGCGTTCTGCGACGCGACGGACCTTGCCGTGATGCTGTTCCCGATTCCGTTGTGGGGCTTTGAACGAGTGCATCCGGCGGGTATGTCCCTGGAATTGGTCCGGCGGCTGTTGGCCGATTGCCCGAACATCGCGGCGATCAAATCGGAGCAAGGGTTCCCACTGCCGGCGGGGATTTGCGAGATGTACCACCACTTCCGTGACCAGGTGGTGATCAGTTGCCCGATCGAAGGTGACGCGATTCCCTTGATGAGCCTGATGAAGCTGCAGTTCTCCGGCACCAGCAACACCGCCTGGATGAGCGACTACTACCCGAAAGCGTTCGAACTGGCGCGCACGGGTCGTTTTGAAGAGGCGATGGAACTGTACTGGAAGGTCAACCCGGCCCGCGGTGCCAACGGCGCTGCTGCGCAAAGCTACGCCGGCGGTACCGGTGTGCTCAACCGCACGATGTGGAAATACCAGGACTGGCTCGCCGGCTTCAACGGCGGCCCATTGCGTGCCCCGGCGATGCGCGTGCCGGATCGCTTCATGAAGTCGCTGCGCCAAGGCTTGGTTGCGTCGGGGTTGCCGGTGACTTCGGACCCAGACAGCGCCTTCATGATCGGGCGCCATCCGTGCTGATGGGGAGGATTGCACAGTGAAGCACTTACTCAAGGATCCCACGCTGTGGCGTACCGACGCCTACATCGCTGGAGAATGGTTGGCCGAGACGCCGCACGGTCGGTACACGTTGCGCAACCCGGTGGATCAGACGGTGCTGGCCGAGTTGCCGCGCTGTCGCGAAGCTGAAGTCCGGCAGGCTATCGATGCGGCGCACGACGCCTTCGGCCCGTGGCGTCGCTTGACGGCCAAGCGCCGTGGCGAGGTGTTGCGTCGTTGGTATGAGCTGATGGTCGAACATCGCGAGGACGTCGCCACGCTGATTACTCTGGAGGAGGGCAAGCCACTGGAGGAGGCGCGCGGTGAAGTCGATTACGCGGCGTCTTTTGTACGGTGGTTTGGCGAAGAAGCCACACGGGTGCGCGGTGATCTGATTCCGGGCGTGAAGGACACTCAGCGCATCGTCGTACTGCGCGAGCCCATCGGCGTCTGCGCGGCGATAACGCCCTGGAATTTCCCGGCCGCGATGATCACGCGCAAGGCCGCTCCAGCCCTCGCGGCCGGTTGCACCATGGTGGTGAAGCCGGCCAGCCAGACACCCCTGACCGCGCTGGCGCTCGCTGAACTGGCCCAGCGCGCGGGTGTGCCGGGCGGCGTTTTCAGTGTCATCACCGGTAATGACACTCGCGACATTGCCGGTGAGCTCACGGCCAACCCGTTGGTGCGCAAGCTCACCTTCACGGGGTCCACCGAAGTGGGCCGGTTGTTGCTGGCGCAAGCGGCGCAGACGGTCAAGAAATGCTCCATGGAGCTGGGCGGCAACGCTCCGTTCATTGTCTTCGACGATGCGGATCTCGATGCGGCAGCCGACGGCGTGATGTTGGCCAAGTTTCGCAACGGCGGGCAATCCTGTATCGGCGCGAACCGGGTGCTGGTGCAGTCGGGGGTTCATGACGCATTGGCCGAGCGCATCGTTGAGCGGATGGCGCGCCTGAAGGTGGGCAATGGCCTGGAGCCTGGCGTGCAGGTCGGGCCGTTGATCGATGACGCGGCCGTACGAAAATCCCAGGCGCTGGTGGATGATGCGCTGGCACAGGGGGCCCGGCTGCTGTCCGGCGGCAAACCCCATGCGCTGGGCGGATGTTTCTTCCAGCCCACGTTGTTGACCGATGTGACCCATGGGATGCGGGTCGCCCGCGAGGAGATCTTCGGCCCGGTCATGCCGCTGGTGCGTTTCGACACGGATGACCAGGCCATCGCGATGGCCAATGACAGCGAGTTCGGTTTGGCGGCGTACCTGTTCAGCCGTGACGCGGCACGCATCTGGCGCAACGCCGCACGCATCGAATCGGGCATGGTGGGCATCAACTGCGGTCTGATTTCAAATGAGGTCGCACCCTTCGGTGGCGTGAAACAGAGCGGTCTTGGGCGAGAGGGATCCCACCTGGGGATCGACGAATTCCTTGAGGTGAAATACCTCTGCTGGGATGGCTTGGAAAGCGTGTGAAACCTGTGCCTGGTCCATGGATGCTTGGGCTTGCACCTTCTTGGCTGACGCACCGCCGAGCGTTTTTGTGGCGAGG
>NZ_JAOSHO010000190.1 GCF_025917275.1 Pseudomonas agronomica
TGTGGGAGCGAGCCTGCTCGCGAAGAGGCCAGCCCAAGCACCGCAAAACCCCAGCCCCAAAAAAAACGCCCCGACAAGTCGGGGCGCTTTCATTTGCAGCTAAGGCTTAGCGCGGGAAAGCAGGCGGATTCACATCAGCCATGTCTTCCATCACGCGAACCACCTGGCAGCTGTAGCCGAACTCGTTGTCGTACCAGACGTACAGCACAACACGGTTATCCTGGACGATGGTCGCTTCAGCGTCGACAACACCGGCGTGGCGCGAGCCCACGAAGTCGGTGGACACCACTTCCTGCGAGTTGACGAAATCGATTTGCTTATGCAGATCGGAGTGCAGCGCCATGTAGCGCAGGTACTCGTTCATCTCTTCACGGGTGGCGGCTTTCTCAAGGTTCAGGTTGAGAATGGCCATCGATACGTTCGGCGTCGGGACACGGATCGCGTTACCGGTCAGCTTGCCAGCCAGCTCAGGCAGGGCCTTGGCAGCAGCAGTGGCGGCACCGGTCTCGGTGATGACCATGTTCAGCGCGGCGCTACGACCACGGCGATCGCCCTTGTGGAAGTTGTCGATCAGGTTCTGGTCGTTGGTGTACGAGTGAACGGTTTCGACGTGACCGTTGATGATGCCGAACTTGTCATTCACAGCCTTGAGCACCGGCACGATGGCGTTGGTGGTGCAGGAAGCGGCGGAAACGATCTTGTCGTCGGCAGTGATGTCGCCGTGGTTGATGCCGTGGACGATGTTCTTCAGCTTGCCCTTGCCAGGCGCGGTCAGGACAACGCGGTCGACACCCGGGCAGGCCAGGTGTTGGCCCAGGCCGTCGGCGTCACGCCATACACCGGTGTTGTCCACCAGCAGTGCGTTCTTGATGCCGTACTGGGTGTAGTCCACCTCGGTCGGATTCTTCGCGTAGATCACCTGGATCAGGTTGCCGTTGGCGGTGATGGTGTTGTTTTCTTCATCGATGGTGATGGTGCCGTTGAACGAACCATGGACCGAATCGCGACGCAGCAGGCTGGCACGCTTGGTCAGGTCGTTCTCGGCGCCCTTGCGCACGACGATGGCGCGCAGGCGCAGGCCGTCGCCACCACCGGTTTTCTCGATGAGGATGCGCGCCAGCAGGCGGCCGATACGGCCAAAGCCGTACAGCACGACGTCGGTGCCTTTGCGCGGCGAAGCGTTTTGCTGGCCAACCACGTCGGCCATTTCTTCGCGAACGAACTGCTCGGCGCTACGGCCATTGGCTTCGCTGCGGAATTTGAACGCCAACTTGCCCAGGTCCACCGAGGCCGCGCCGAGCTTGAGCTCGCTCATGGCCTTGAGCAGAGGGAATGTTTCGTGGACGGAGAGTTCGCTGTCGTCGGAAGAACGGTGGCGAGCAAAGCGGTGGGCTTTGAGGATCGCGATGACAGACTGGTTGATCAGGCTGCGGCCATAGATCGAGCTCACCACGTTGTTATTGCGGTAGAGCTGACCGATGAGAGGGATCATCGCTTCTGCGAGTGCTTCACGATCAATCCATTCACCAAGACACTGGTCGGGCTTCTGAGTCACGGTAACCTTCCACATGTAGGGGCTGAAAAAAGGGGCTACATTATGCCGCCGAGTCCTCGCCGGAGCAATGCGCGCCCGTCGCGCCGTGGTTTTGCGTTCTGGCAGCGTAGTCCGCGACTGACAGCCGGGCCCTTCAGCCGCTACAATTGTCGACTTTGTCGCAACGCTGGAGCTCAACCTTCCGTGCCCGTTCTGCGTCTTCCGCTTCTCCCTGCCGCGGCAGGTAAACAGCACTGGGGCAACCTGCCCGGTGCCGCCCTGAGCCTGGCTATCGCCGAGGCCGCCAGCGCTGCAAAGCGCTTCACCCTGTTGTTGACCGCCGACAGCCAGAGTGCCGAGCGGCTCGAACAGGAGCTGAGTTTCTTCGCCCCGGATTTGCCGGTGTTGCATTTCCCGGACTGGGAAACCCTGCCCTACGACCTTTTTTCGCCGCACCAGGACATCATTTCCCAGCGCATCGCCAGCCTTTATCGGCTGCCGGAGCTCAGTCATGGCGTTTTGGTAGTGCCGATCACCACAGCCCTACATCGCCTGGCGCCCACCCAGTTTCTGCTGGGCAGCAGCCTGGTGCTGGACATCGGCCAGAAGCTCGACGTCGAGCAGATGCGCACTCGGCTTGAGGCCAGCGGCTACCGCTACGTCGACACCGTGTACGAGCACGGCGAGTTCACGGTGCGCGGGGCGTTGATCGACCTGTTCCCGATGGGCAGCAAACTGCCGTATCGCATCGACCTGTTCGATGACGAAATCGAGACCCTGCGCACCTTCGACCCGGAGAACCAGCGCTCCATCGACAAGGTCCAGTCAATCCGCCTGCTGCCGGCCAAGGAATTCCCACTGCAAAAAGACGCGGTGACTCGCTTCAAGGCGCGTTTTCGCGAACGTTTCGATGTGGATTTCCGCCGTTGCCCGATTTTCCAGGACCTGAGCAGCGGAATCACCCCGGCCGGCATCGAGTATTACCTGCCGTTGTTCTTCGAAGAAACCTCCACGCTGTTCGATTATCTGCCCCAGGACACCCAGGTATTTTCTCTGCCGGGCATCGAGCAGGCCGCGGAAAACTTCTGGAACGACGTACGCAACCGCTACGAAGAACGTCGCGTCGATCCGTCCCGCCCTTTATTGCCGCCCGCCGAGTTGTTCCTGCCGGTGGAGGACTGTTTCGCCCGCCTCAAGAGCTGGCCGCGCGTGGTGGCGAGCCAGCAGGACGTGGAAACTGGCGTTGGCCGCGAGCGCTTCCCCGCCAAGCCCTTGCCGGACCTGGCGATCGAAGCCAAGGCCACGCAACCGCTGGCGGCCCTGGCCGGTTTCCTCGACGGATTCCCTGGTCGCGTGCTGTTTACCGCCGAGTCCGCGGGCCGCCGCGAAGTACTGCTGGAACTGCTTGAACGCCTGAAGCTGCGCCCGAAGACCGTCGACAGCTGGCCTGACTTCGTCGCGGGCAAGGATCGCCTGGCGATCACCATCGCGCCGCTTAACGACGGCCTGGTCCTTGACGATCCCGCCCTGGCCCTGGTTGCCGAAAGCCCGTTGTTCGGCCAGCGCGTCATGCAGCGTCGCCGCCGCGAGAAACGCGCCGACGCCGCCAACGATGCGGTCATCAAGAACCTCACAGAACTGCGCGAAGGTGCGCCGGTGGTACATATCGACCACGGCGTGGGCCGCTACCTGGGCCTGGCGACCCTGGAAATCGAAAACCAGGCCGCCGAATTCCTCACCCTGGAATACGCCGAGGGCGCCAAGCTCTACGTGCCGGTGGCGAACCTGCACTTGATCGCCCGCTACACCGGCAGCGACGATGCGCTGGCACCGCTGCATCGCCTGGGCTCGGAAACCTGGCAGAAGGCCAAGCGCAAGGCGGCCGAACAGGTGCGCGACGTGGCGGCGGAATTGCTGGACATCTATGCCCGCCGTGCCGCGCGCGAAGGCTATGCATTCGCCGACCCGAAAGCCGACTACGAAACCTTCAGCGCCGGATTCCCGTTCGAAGAAACCGTCGACCAGCAGACCACCATTGAAGCCGTACGCGCCGACATGCTCGCGCCCAAGCCCATGGACCGCCTGGTCTGTGGTGATGTGGGCTTCGGCAAGACCGAAGTAGCGATGCGCGCCGCGTTCATTGCCGTGCACGGCGGCAAGCAGGTGGCGATCCTGGTGCCGACCACTCTGCTCGCCCAGCAGCACTACAACAGTTTCCGCGACCGCTTCGCCGACTGGCCCGTGACCGTGGAAGTGATGAGCCGCTTCAAGTCCGCCAAGGAAGTGAACGCCGCCGTCGCGGACCTGGCCGAGGGCAAGATCGACATCGTCATCGGCACGCACAAGCTGCTGCAGGACGATGTGAAGATCAAGAACCTGGGGCTGGTGATCATCGATGAGGAACATCGCTTTGGCGTGCGCCAGAAAGAACAGCTCAAGGCCCTGCGCAGCGAAGTCGACATCCTGACCCTGACCGCCACGCCGATCCCGCGCACCTTGAACATGGCGGTGTCGGGCATGCGCGACCTGTCGATCATCGCCACACCGCCAGCCCGGCGTCTGTCGGTGCGCACCTTCGTCATGGAGCAGAACAAAAGCACGGTCAAGGAAGCCCTGCTGCGTGAGCTGCTGCGCGGCGGCCAGGTCTATTACCTGCACAACGACGTGAAGACCATCGAGAAATGCGCCGCCGACCTGGCCGAGCTGGTACCGGAGGCGCGCATCGGCATTGGTCACGGACAGATGCGCGAACGCGAGCTCGAACAGGTAATGAGCGATTTCTACCACAAGCGCTTCAACGTGCTGATCGCCTCGACCATCATCGAGACCGGCATCGACGTGCCGAGCGCCAACACCATCATCATCGAGCGCGCCGACAAGTTCGGCCTGGCCCAGTTGCACCAGTTGCGCGGCCGGGTCGGACGCAGTCACCACCAGGCCTACGCCTACCTGCTGACACCGCCGCGCCAGCAGATCACCCCGGACGCGGAAAAGCGCCTGGAAGCCATTGCCAATACCCAGGACCTGGGCGCCGGTTTCGTGCTGGCCACCAACGACCTGGAAATCCGTGGCGCCGGCGAATTGCTTGGCGACGGCCAGAGCGGCCAGATCCAGGCAGTGGGCTTCACCCTGTACATGGAAATGCTCGAACGGGCGGTCAAATCGATCCGCAAGGGCGAGCAGCCGAACCTCGACCAGCCCTTGGGCGGCGGGCCGGAGATCAACCTGCGGGTGCCGGCGCTGATCCCGGAAGATTATCTGCCGGATGTCCACGCACGCCTGATCCTCTACAAGCGCATCGCCTCGGCCACTGACGAGGAAGGCTTGAAGGACCTGCAAGTGGAAATGATCGACCGCTTCGGCCTGCTACCGGAGCCGACCAAGAATCTGGTGCGCACCACGCTGCTCAAGCTCAAGGCCGAGCAACTGGGCATCAAGAAAGTCGACGGCGGGCCCAACGGCGGCCGTATCGAGTTCGAAGCCCAGACCCCGGTCGATCCACTGGTGCTGATCAAGCTGATCCAGGGCCAGCCCAAACGCTACAAGTTCGAAGGCGCCACGATGTTCAAGTTCATGGTGCCCATGGAACGCCCGGAAGAGCGTTTCAATACCGTGGAGGCGCTGTTCGAGCGCCTCACTCCGACCACTGCTTGAAGGACGCCCAATGCGCCTGTTTCACTCCTTGATGTTGTTGATGACCCTGGTTGCCCCTCTGGCGTTGGCCGACGATCTGTATCAGGTGGAGATGATCCTGGTTCGGCAGAATGCCGAGCCGACCATCATCAGCCGCGCAGCGCCGGAAGACTGGGACGCCGGCGCGCGACGCTTGGGCGCAGACAGCCTGCGGACACCGGCAATGGGCAATATCGTCGAAAAACTCAACGCCAGCGGCCAGTACACCGTGCTGATGCACAAGGCCTGGCAACAGAACCTGGGCGAACAAGGCAGCAAGATCGCCGTCAGTGACGGCACCGAACAGTTCGGCCAGTTTCCCATCGAAGGCACGCTGGAGCTCAAGCTCGGCCGCTTCACCGACGTGGACGCTGACTTCTGGATCAACCAGATCGATGCCAATGGCCTGGTCACGGCCAGCGAACGCCTGAAACAGGAGAGCCACACCAAGAACGGCCAGTTGAACTTCCTCGATAACGGCCATCTCGGCTTGCTGATCAAGATCACCTCGTTGACCGCGCCTGCGCCACGCCAGGCACCTGACGTCATTCCAGACTGATCGGCGCGCCCATGCCCTCGCCCCTGAGCAAACCGCTGGCACCTTCCTGGGTCAATCGATTCAAGGAACAGAGCCTGGAGCGTGGGCGCCGATACGCGCTGGAAAACCGCGTCAGGATCGTCGAGGCCGGCGACAGCACCATCATTGCCAGTTGCGAAGGCTCCGGCGGCAGCGTTTATCGCCAGACCATTCGTCTCAAGGAGTCAGCCAAGGGCACGCTGATCCTGCTTGAAGCGGCGTGCTCCTGTCCGGTGCGGATCAATTGCAAGCATTGCGCGGCGGTGCTGCTGCAAGTCCAGGAAACCCTGGCCTACCCTGCCGCTGAAAAAGACGCGCAGATGCTGGAAAAACTCCAGGCAGTGCTGGACAGCCGCAGCCCCAAGGCGCCGCCGCAAGTCTTGGTGGACAACGTGCAACCGGTGCCACGCCTGTGGCTGGCGAGCATCGAATTCAGTGCCTTCGAGCCGCGCAACGGCAAGATGCAGCGCTACATCCAGCACCGCGCCGCCCTGTCGTTCAGCTACCTGGACGAATACGTCAGCGGCCAGCGCAACACCGACGTACTGATTCGCCAGGAAACCCAGACGCTGCGGATAAAACGCCACACCGATGTGGAACAGTCCTACCGCGAACAACTGCGAATTCTCGGTTTCAAGATCGCGACCCGACAAAGCAAGGCCTTGCCGGAGAGCGCGGGCGAACTGTACGAAATGGTCAACGACAGTGCCTGGCTGACCTTTACGCTCAACGACCTGCCGAAACTGCGCACCCAGGGCTGGGAATTGCAGATCGATGAAGATTTCGGCTTCGACCTGACGGCGGTAGACGAGTGGTACGCCACGGTCGAGGAAACGCCGGAGCGGGACTGGTTCGACCTGGAACTGGGGATCATCGTCAACGGTGAGCGACTGAGCCTGCTGCCGATCCTGTTGAACCTGATGCGCTCGCACATCGAGTTGTTCAACCCGGAACGCCTGGCCAGGCGCCGCGATGACGAACTCATCCTGGTCAACTTGCCGCACCGTCCCAACTCGGAGTTCGGCCCACAGCAAGTGGCCCTGCCCTACGGGCGGTTGAAACCGGTGCTGGCGACCCTCGGCGAGTTCTACCTGCAGGAGCCCGGCACCACCAAGCTGCGGCTCAACAGCGCCGACGCCCTGCGCCTGAACCCGTTGCAGGACATGCCGCTGCGCTGGGAAGGTGGCGAACACATACGCAGCCTCGCCCAACGCCTGCGCGACATCAAGGATTACACCGCCGCCGCCCCGAAGGGCTTGAACGCAACGCTGCGCCCCTACCAGCTCGAAGGCCTGAGCTGGATGCAGTCGCTACGGCAATTGGAGGTGGGCGGCATCCTGGCGGACGACATGGGCCTGGGTAAAACCCTACAGACCCTGGCGCACATTCTCAGCGAAAAACACGCCGGCCGCCTGGACCGCCCATGCATGGTGGTGATGCCGACAAGCCTGATTCCAAACTGGCTCGATGAAGCATCGCATTTCACCCCGCAGCTCAAGGTCCTGGCCCTGTACGGTGCCGGGCGCAAGAAACACTTCGAGCGCCTGGCCGATTACGACCTGATCCTGACCACTTATGCGCTGCTGCCCAAGGACGTCGAACGCCTCAAGGCACAGCCGCTGCACGTGCTGATCCTCGACGAAGCCCAGTACATCAAGAATCCCACCAGCAAAGCCGCCCAGGCCGCTCGCGAACTGGATGCCCGGCAACGGCTGTGCCTGTCCGGGACGCCATTGGAAAACCACTTGGGTGAACTCTGGTCGTTGTTTCATTTCCTGTTGCCGGGCTGGCTCGGCGACATCAAGAGCTTCAACCGAGACTACCGCGTACCGATCGAAAAACGCGGCAGCGATGTACGATTGCAACACCTCAACGGTCGGATAAAACCGTTCCTGCTGCGCCGCACCAAGGAACAGGTGGCGACCGAACTGCCGCCCAAGACCGAGATCATCCATTGGGTCGAACTCAGCGACGCCCAGCGGGACGTCTACGAGACCATGCGCCTGGCCATGGACAAGAAAGTGCGCGACGAGATCACCCGCAAAGGCGTGGCGCGCAGCCAGATCATCATCCTCGAGGCACTGCTGAAGCTGCGCCAGGTGTGCTGCGACTTGCGCCTGATCAGCGATGCCGCCCTGCCGGCCCGGGGTAGCAGCTCGGGCAAGCTCGACAGCCTGATGGAAATGCTCGAGGAGTTGTTTGAAGAAGGCCGGCGGGTGCTGCTGTTTTCACAGTTCACCTCGATGCTGGCGCTGATCGAAGAAGAACTGAAAAAGCGCGGCGTGGAATACGCCATCCTGACCGGCCAGACCAGGGATCGTCGCACACCGGTGAAGGAATTCCAGAGCGGCAAGCGGCAGATCTTTCTGATCAGTCTGAAAGCCGGTGGCGTAGGCTTGAACCTGACAGAAGCCGACACGGTGATTCACTACGACCCGTGGTGGAACCCCGCTACCGAGAACCAGGCCACCGACCGCGCCTATCGCATTGGTCAGGAAAAACCCGTATTCGTGTACAAACTGATTGCCCGCGGCACGGTGGAAGAAAAGATCCAAC
Source organism: Pseudomonas agronomica (assembly GCF_025917275.1). Taxonomy (GTDB): domain Bacteria; phylum Pseudomonadota; class Gammaproteobacteria; order Pseudomonadales; family Pseudomonadaceae; genus Aquipseudomonas; species Aquipseudomonas agronomica. The sequence goes on from NZ_JAOSHO010000190.1 coordinate 8,340, forward strand.
TGCTGCAGAAAGAGAAGTCCGACCTGGCGGCTGGCGTGCTGGACGGACGCGTGGCGGGAGATTGGAAATTGCAGAATGAAGACATCGAGGCGCTATTCGCGCCGTTGCCGGACAAGCTGGAGAAGCGCTAAAACCCTTTTCGTGTGGGAGCGAGCCTGATCGCGAAGAGGCCGCCAGCCTTCAACATTCTCGCGAGCTAAGCCGCCGCCTTCGCGAGCAGGCTCGCTCCCACCCGGATATTCCCTGGGCTGTTTTAGCCCGCCATCAACACCCGCGCCAAGGTCGACTTCACTTTGCCCATTCCGTCATGCAAAGCCTGCTCGATCTCAGCCATGGTGATCACCGCAGTGGACTTGCCCGCCGCCGGATTCACCACCAGCGCGAGACAGGCGTAGTCCAACTCCAGCTCACGCGCCAGCGCTGCCTCCGGCATGCCTGTCATGCCGACGATATCGCAGCCATCGCGTTCCAGCCGGGCGATTTCGGCCACGGTTTCCAGGCGCGGCCCCTGGGTGCAGGCGTAGACGCCGTGGCTGCTATAAGCGCAGCCTTCGGCGGCCAGGGCGGCGATCAGTTGCTGGCGCAGCGATTCGGTATAGGGATAGCTGAAATCGATGTGGGTCACCGCCTCCAGGTCATCGGCGAAATAGGTGTGCTGGCGACCGCTGGTGTAATCGATCAACTGGTGGGGCACGCAAAAATGCCCAGTGCCCATCGCGGCGTGAATCCCACCCACTGCGTTGACCGCAAGGATGGCTTCGGCACCGGCCTG
>NZ_JAOSHO010000191.1 GCF_025917275.1 Pseudomonas agronomica
CACCGACGCCATGCAGGCCGCTTATCTGGAACTGCACCGGCGCGGCTTCGCCCACTCGGTGGAGGTCTGGGACCAAGGCGAACTGGTGGGCGGCCTCTACGGCCTGGCGATGGGGCAACTGTTTTTTGGCGAATCCATGTTCAGCCGGGCCGACAATGCGTCGAAATTCGGCTTCGCAACCCTGGTCCAACATCTCAAGGAAGCGGGTTTCGTGCTGATCGACTGCCAGATGCCCACGGAGCACCTGCACAGCCTCGGCGCACGGTCGATTCCCCGCACGACGTTTGCCGGCTACCTGCAGGCCCATCTGGACCAACCGAACCAGGCCACCTGGGTTTGCTGAGCGATATTCGCGCTCCTGGCTTACACTTGAATTTGAAGCTTATACCGAGGGTTGATCATGACCGAGTTGGCGCGCTTGAAGTTCTATGCCACTCAACCCCATTCCTGCAGTTACCTGCCCGAGGAGCAGGCCACGACGCTGTTCCTCGACCCTAGCCAGCCCATGGATGTGCATGTCTACGCAGACCTGTCGGAGATGGGCTTTCGTCGCAGCGGCGATCACCTCTACCGGCCCCATTGCCAGCATTGCAATGCGTGCGTTCCGGCGCGCATTCCCGTGGCCCGATTTACCCCCAACCGGCAGCAGAAGCGTATTTTCAAGCGTAACGCCGACGTGCAGGTCCGCCCTGCCAAGCCGCAGTTCACCGAAGAATATTTCGACCTGTACCAGCGCTACATCGAACAGCGCCACGCCGACGGCGACATGTACCCGCCCAGCCGGGATCAGTTTTCGACCTTCCTGGTGCGCGACCTGCCGTTCTCACGTTTTTATGAGTTCCGCCTCGAGGGTCGGCTGGTGGCCATCGCCGTCACCGACCTGCTGCCCAACGGACTCTCGGCGGTATACACCTTCTATGAGCCCGACGAAGAAAAACGCAGCCTGGGACGTTACGCGATCCTCTGGCAGATCAATGAATGCCGACGCCTCGACCTGGAAGCGGTGTACTTGGGCTACTGGATCAAGAACTGCAAAAAAATGAACTACAAGACGCAATATCGGCCCATTGAATTACTCATCAACCAGCGGTGGGTTGTCCTGAACTAGGGGTCGCTCGTAGCCTGCGCCTTATCCAAGCGCCGCGTTCATTGAGTAACTCCGAAGAACCCCTTGGCTTGCCCCCCCTTTTTCGGGCACAATGCACGCCGCTTTTGCCTGGCGCAGTTGCACCGGGCCATTCACTGGATACCGAGGGCTTTACTGCATGTCGAAAGAAGACAGCTTCGAAATGGAAGGCACTGTCGTCGACACCCTGCCCAACACCATGTTTCGTGTGGAGTTGGAAAATGGGCACGTCGTAACCGCGCATATCTCCGGCAAGATGCGCAAGAACTACATTCGTATTCTTACCGGTGACAAAGTGCGCGTCGAGCTGACGCCCTATGACTTGAGCAAAGGGCGCATCACTTACCGCGCCCGCTAACAAGTCAATACAAAACGCCCGGCTCATGCCGGGCGTTTTTGTTTGCCTGCTATTTGCCCCGACCTTTCAGAACACAGATTCCCTGTGGGAGCGAGCTTGCTCGCGATAGCGGTGGGTCAGCTTGCATAAATGCCGAATGTGCCGCCGCTATCGCGAGCAAGCTCGCTCCCACAAGGATTGGCAGTGAAACATGATCTTGCGCTTTGCTTACAACAAGGCATGGTGTGGGCATGGAACGGCAAAAAAGGCGCCTTTCGGCGCCTTTTGCTTTCTTTATTGCAGGTAACGCTCAGGCCATTTCGGCCGTGGTTTCGAAGTCGAAGGTCAGTTCGCCGTCCTTGATGTCGATGTGAACCACACCGCCATGCTCGGCCAGTTCGCCAAACAGGATCTCCTCGGCCAGGGGACGCTTGATCTTGTCCTGGATCAGACGAGCCATCGGCCGCGCACCCATCGTCACGTCGTAACCACCTTCCGCCAGCCAACTGCGCGCCGCATCGGTGACTTCCAGCAACACACGCTTGTCTTCGAGCTGCGCCTGAAGTTCGGTAAGGAACTTGTCCACCACGCTCTTGATGACCTCATGGCTGAGGCGACCAAACTGGATAATGGTGTCCAGGCGATTGCGGAATTCAGGCGTGAAGCTCTTCTTGATCACTTCCATCGCATCGGACGAGTGGTCCTGATGGGTGAAACCGATCGAAGCGCGCGCCGCGGTCTCGGCACCGGCGTTCGTGGTCATGATGATGATCACGTTGCGGAAATCCGCCTTGCGCCCGTTGTTGTCGGTCAGCGTACCGTGGTCCATGACCTGCAGCAGCAGGTTGAAGACTTCCGGATGCGCTTTCTCGATCTCATCGAGCAACAGTACGCAGTGAGGCTGCTTGGTAATCGCCTCGGTCAACAGGCCGCCCTGGTCGAAACCGACATAGCCCGGAGGCGCACCGATCAGACGCGATACGGTGTGACGTTCCATGTATTCGGACATGTCGAAGCGAACCAGCTCGATGCCCATCGCCTTGGCCAGTTGCCGAGCCGCCTCGGTCTTGCCGACACCGGTAGGCCCGGCGAACAGGAAGGAACCGACCGGCTTGTCCGGCGACTTGAGGCCTGCACGAGACAGCTTGATCGCAGTGGACAGCGAGTCGATCGCCGCGTCCTGGCCGAACACTGTCAGCTTCAAGTCGCGCTCCAGGTTACGCAGCAGTTCCTTGTCGGAGCTGGTGACGTGCTTTGGCGGAATCCGCGCGATTTTGGCGACGATGTCCTCGACTTGCGGCACTTCGATGCGCTTGACGCGATTCTCCACCGGCTGCAGCCGCTGGTAGGCGCCCGCCTCGTCGATGACGTCGATGGCCTTGTCCGGCATGTGCCGATCATTGATGTAGCGCGACGCCAGCTCGGCAGCGGCGCGCAATGCCTCGTCGCTGTATTCGATGTTGTGGTGCAGCTCGAAACGCCCTTTCAGGCCACGCAGGATGCCGATGGTGTCTTCCACCGACGGCTCCGACACATCGACCTTCTGGAAACGCCGTGCCAGGGCACGGTCCTTCTCGAAGATCCCACGGAATTCCTGGAACGTGGTCGAGCCGATGCAACGGATATCACCCGAGGACAGCAGCGGCTTGAGCAGGTTCGAGGCATCCATGACGCCACCCGACGCAGCGCCTGCGCCGATGATGGTGTGGATCTCGTCGATGAACAGGATCGCCTGCGGGCGTTTTTTCAGCTCGCCGAGCAGCGCCTTGAAGCGCTTCTCGAAATCGCCACGGTATTTGGTACCGGCCAGCAAGGCACCCAGGTCGAGGGAATACACCACGCTGTTGGCCAACAAGTCCGGCACCTGGTTGTCGACGATGCGCTTGGCCAGGCCTTCGGCGATCGCGGTCTTGCCCACGCCCGCCTCGCCCACCAGCAACGGGTTGTTCTTGCGGCGCCGGGCGAGAATCTGCGCAACACGCTCGACTTCCGCCTCGCGCCCAACCAGCGGATCGATGCGACCCTGGCGGGCCAGCTCGTTCAGGTTGCTGGCATACGCGTCCAGCGGATTGCCTGAAGAAGAAGACTCACCGCCCTCGTCATCCTGCATATCCTGTTCACCCTCGGAATGATCGCCATGCCCCGGCACCTTGGAGATGCCATGGGCGATGTAGTTGACGACATCGATACGCGCGACGCTCTGCTGCTTGAGCAGGAACACCGCCTGGCTTTCCTGCTCGCTGAAGATGGCGACCAGCACGTTGGCCCCGGTCACTTCACGCTTGCCCGAGCTCTGCACATGAAAGACAGCACGCTGCAGCACCCGCTGGAAGCCCAGGGTTGGCTGGGTTTCGCGGTCCTCGTCGTGAACGGGGATCAGCGGCGTGGTGGAGTCGATGAACTCCTGCAAATCGTGCTTGAGTTTGTCGAGGTTCGCGCCGCAGGCACGCAAAACGGTGGCGGCAGCCTCGTTATCCAATAGGGCCAACAGCAGGTGCTCGACGGTCATGAATTCATGACGTTTCGAACGAGCCTCCTTGAAGGCAAGATTGAGGGTGACTTCGAGCTCGCGGTTTAACATGGTTCACCTCATACCCAAGTGGTCGGCGTTAACCGTCCTTCTCGATTTCACAGAGTAGCGGATGCTGGCTTTCCCGGGCGTATTGGTTGACCTGCATGGCCTTGGTCTCCGCGATGTCGCGGGTAAACACACCACATACTGCCCGTCCCTCTGTATGAACGGCCAGCATGACCTTGGTCGCCAGCTCACGATTCAGGTTGAAAAACACCTCGAGCACTTCGACGACGAAATCCATCGGTGTGTAGTCATCGTTGAACAAAACCACCTTGTACATCGGTGGAGCCTGTAAAGCGGGCTTTGATTCCTGAACAGCAATGCCCGCTGAATCGTCATCATGTTGATCCGGGCGATCCTGATTGAATGTTAGTCGAATCTGGCTGATTGCATGCATGGAAAGAAAGGTTCGTTTAGTTGGCAAATACAGTGATGGGGCCGCTTGCGGGCGATTTCAACCGCTACCGCCCGATCACCTTGACTAACGGTAAATCGGTGTTACAACCAATAGAGCCCACCGTGGGTTAAAAAGGTCCGCGAAGTCAATCCGATTTCCATTGATCGACGGCGGATGACCAGGATGATACTCCGTTGCCGGGGTGTGTTGCAGAGGGAAATTGGTATGTCAGGTACCACCAGCATGCGAGTCAAGGGAAAGGTCAAATGGTTCAACAATGCCAAGGGCTACGGTTTCATTATCCAGGATGGGAAGGAAGAAGATCTCTTCGCTCATTTCTCGACAATCCAGATGGACGGTTATAAAACCCTGAAGGCAGGTCAGCCAGTGACGTTCTGCATGATACAAGGGCCAAAGGGCACACACGCCGTTGAAATCTGCCCGGTCACCGTCGATGCCGAGGGCACTGAGCCCTGCGAAAAGCCAGAGCCGACTACGGTCCGCCTCAAGATCCGGGTAACCGAGGATCACTAAAGGCCTATCCGCCCAATAAAAATGCCCGGTTTCGATCGCTCGAACCGGGCATTTTTGTATGCGAGCTTCGCTTACATGTGCGAAATCAGCGCATCGCCGAAGCCGGAAGACGACACCAGCTTGGCACCATCCATCAGGCGCTCGAAGTCATAGGTCACGGTCTTGGCCGAAATCGCGCCGTTGGTGCCCTTGATGATCAGGTCGGCCGCTTCGGTCCAGCCCATGTGGCGCAGCATCATTTCCGCCGACAGGATCAGCGACCCCGGGTTGACCTGGTCCTTGCCTGCGTATTTAGGCGCGGTACCGTGGGTGGCTTCGAACATCGCCACGGTGTCGGACAGGTTGGCGCCCGGCGCGATGCCGATACCGCCCACTTCCGCGGCCAGGGCATCGGAGAGGTAGTCGCCGTTGAGGTTCAGGGTGGCGATCACGTCATATTCAGCCGGACGCAGCAGGATCTGCTGGAGCATGGCGTCGGCGATAGCGTCCTTGACCACGACATTCTTGCCGGTCTTCGGGTTCTTGAACTGCATCCATGGCCCGCCGTCGAGCAAGGTTGCGCCGAACTCTTCAGCCGCCACTTCGTAGGCCCATTCCTTGAAGGCACCTTCGGTGAACTTCATGATGTTGCCTTTGTGCACGATGGTCAGCGAATCGCGGTCGTTGTCGACGACATATTGCAAGGCCTTGCGCGCCAGGCGCTTGGTGCCCTGCTTGGAAACCGGCTTGACGCCAATACCGCAATCTTCGTCGAAGCGGATCTTGGTGACGCCCATTTCTTCTTTAAGGAACTTGATGACTTTGGTGGCTTCGGCCGAACCGGCCTTCCACTCGATGCCAGCGTAGATGTCTTCGGAGTTCTCGCGGAAGATCGTCATGTCCACGTCGCCAGGCTTCTTGACCGGGCTAGGCACGCCTTCGAACCAACGCACCGGGCGCAGGCAGACATACAGGTCGAGCTGCTGGCGCAGCGCCACGTTCAGCGAGCGGATACCGCCACCGACCGGCGTGGTCAGCGGACCCTTGATGGAAACCACGTAGTCCTTGACCGCATCCAGGGTTTCCTGGGGGAGCCAGGTGTCCTGGTCATAGACCTGCGTGGCTTTTTCACCGGCATAGACTTCCATCCAGGAAATCTTGCGCTTGCCGCCGTACGCCTTCTCGACCGCGGCGTCGACCACCTTGATCATGACCGGACTGATATCAACGCCAATGCCGTCACCTTCGATGAAGGGGATGATCGGATTGTCGGGAACATTAAGAGAATGGTCTGCGTTGACGGTGATTTTGTCACCGACGGCCGGAACCTGAATCTTTTGATACCCCATGCTGAACTCCATTGCTTGGATTGAACATCTGGCTTGCGTTCGAGCGTAACCCAGTTGAATCGGCACGCAAACCCTACGTTAGGCTCATCAAGGACGAAAGTGCCGCAGTTCGCAATGTACAAGCCTGAAAACCAAGGGAAAAGCGCCAAACATGAGCATAGTCCACCACCCTTGGCATGCGACGTTTAGACCAATGGACGTGTACGGAAGTCTATGAACCGTCGGCAGATCGCCAGCTACCTATGTATAATGCCGCCGCTGACCACAGGGTCACGACGGCTGACGGCTCTATAACGAGACTTTCCGCCATTTTGAAAGCCGGACCGTTACCGCGGCCCGACCGCTTGACGCTCGACTGATGCACCCAACATCACCGCGAAGAAACCTCGACATTCGGCTCACGGATGACTTTGAACGAACGCGCTTACCCGGCGCCCCTCGAGTTTCTGCGCATGCTTTAGCAAAGAAGAGAGTTAATCCGAATATGCCCACCCGCTCGAAGATCATCTATACCTTCACCGACGAAGCGCCTGCCCTCGCCACCTATTCGCTGCTGCCGATCGTCGAAGCCTTCACCGCTTCGGCCGACATCGCCGTGGAGACCCGCGACATCTCCCTCGCAGGGCGCATCCTGGCCAGCTTCCCCGAGCAACTGGGTGACAAAGCCGTAGCCGACCACCTCGCCGAACTGGGCGACCTGGCCGTTACGCCTGAAGCCAACATCATCAAGCTGCCGAACATCAGCGCCTCGGTGCCGCAACTGCAGGCCGCGATCAAGGAGTTGCAGGCCCAGGGCTACGCACTGCCGGACTATCCGGAAACCGTGACCACCGACGCCGAGAAAGAAGCTCGCGCTCGCTATGACAAGGTCAAGGGCAGCGCCGTGAACCCGGTCCTGCGCGAAGGCAACTCCGACCGCCGCGCGCCGCTGTCGGTCAAGAACTACGCCCGCAAGCACCCGCACAAGATGGGCGCCTGGGTTGCCGACTCCAAGTCCCATGTCGCTCACATGAGCGCCGGCGATTTCTACGGCAGCGAAAAAGCCGCCCTGATCGACGCCGCGGGCAGCGTGAAGATCGAGCTGATCGCCAAGGACGGCACCGCCACCGTCCTGAAGGAAAAAACCACCGTACAAGCCGGTGAGATCCTCGATTGCGCCGTGCTGAGCAAAAACGCCCTGCGCGACTTCATCGCCGCTGAAATCGAAGACGCCAAGCAAAAAGGCGTCCTGCTGTCGGTCCACCTGAAAGCCACCATGATGAAGGTCTCCGACCCGATCATGTTCGGCCAGATCGTCGCCGAGTACTACAAGGACGCGCTGGCCAAGCACGCCGAAGTGCTTGAGCAGATCGGCTTCAACCTGAACAACGGCATCGGCGACCTGTACGCCCGCATCAAGGCCCTGCCGGCCGAGCAGCAGGCGCAGATCGAAGCCGACATCCAGGCGGTCTACGCCGTGCGTCCATCCCTCGCGATGGTCAACTCCGACAAGGGCATCACCAACCTGCACGTGCCGAGCGATGTCATCGTCGACGCCTCGATGCCAGCCATGATCCGTGACTCCGGCAAGATGTGGGGCACCGACGGCCAGCTGCACGACACCAAGGCCGTGATCCCGGATCGCTGCTACGCCACCATCTACCAGGCGGTGATCGAAGACTGCAAGCAGCACGGCGCCTTCGACCCGACCACCATGGGCAGCGTGCCGAACGTTGGCCTGATGGCCAAGAAAGCCGAAGAGTACGGTTCCCACGACAAGACCTTCCAGATCAAGGCCGACGGCGTGGTCCGTGTCTCGGACAACAACGGTCGCACCCTGCTGGAACAGAACGTCGAGGCTGGCGATATCTTCCGCATGTGCCAGACCAAGGACGCGCCGATCCAGGATTGGGTCAAGCTGGCCGTCAACCGTGCCCGCGCCAGCGCCACCCCGGCGATCTTCTGGCTCGACCCGATGCGCGCCCATGACGGCGTGATGATCGAGAAGGTCCAGGCTTACCTGAAGGACCACGACACCAGCGGCCTGGACATTCGCATCATGTCGCCTGTCGACGCGATGAAGTTCACCCTGGCTCGCACCCGCGAAGGCAAGGACACCATTTCGGTGACCGGCAACGTACTGCGCGACTACCTGACCGACCTGTTCCCGATCATGGAACTGGGCACCAGCGCCAAGATGCTGTCGATCGTGCCGCTGATGAACGGTGGCGGCCTGTTCGAAACCGGCGCCGGCGGTTCGGCACCCAAGCACGTGCAGCAACTGCTGGAAGAAAACTTCCTGCGCTGGGATTCCCTGGGCGAGTTCCTGGCCCTGGCCGCTTCCCTGGAACACCTGGGCGTGACCTACAACAATCCCAAGGCGCTGGTGCTGGCCAAGACCCTCGACCAGGCGACTGGCGAGTTCCTGGACCGCAACAAGTCGCCTTCGCGCAAGGTCGGCGGCATCGACAACCGCGGCAGCCACTTCTACCTGACCCTGTTCTGGGCCCAGGCACTGGCCGCCCAGGATGACGACGCAGCCCTCAAGGCGCAGTTCACCACCCTGGCCAAGACCCTGGCCGACAACGAAGAAAAAATCGTTGCCGAGCTCAATGCGGTCCAGGGCAAGCCCGTGGACATCGGCGGCTACTACTTCGCCAACCCGGAGCTGACCAGCAAGGCCATGCGCCCGAGCACCACCTTCAACGCGGCGATTGCTGCGCTGGTGTAAGGCTGCAAGGAAGCACCACGAACCCCGGCCTTGTGCCGGGGTTTGTGTTTCTGCCATACCCTGTTTCCCTGACAATATAATCCCCTGTGGGAG